>JALHNW010000360.1 GCA_022843345.1 Rubritepida sp.
GCTGGCGCTCGCCATCGGGGTGGATGCGGCGCTGGGGCGGCCACCATCCCCCCGCCGCTGGGCCGCCCTGCCGTTTCGAGACTTGCTTTCGGCCGCCATCTGGGCCACCGCTTTCCTGTCGGGGCGGGTGGACTGGCAAGGCCGCCGCTACGCCCTGACGCCCGCCGGCCGCATGACCGAGGCGGGCACTCCCCGAACGGAAGGCCCCGCCGGACCATGATGCGCACCCTGTTCCTCCAGGCCCCCTCCTTCGATGGCTTCGACGGCGGCGCCGGCGCGCGCTATCAGGCGCGGCGCGAGATCAAGTCCTTCTGGTTCCCCACCTGGCTGGCCCAGCCCGCCGCGCTGATCCCCGGCAGCAAGCTGGTGGACGCCCCGCCCCACGGCCTGTCGCTGGACGACGTGGCGCCGATGGCGCGCGACTACGACCTCTGCGTGATGCACACCTCCACGCCCTCCTTCGCCTCCGACGTGAAGGTGGCCGAGCGGCTGAAGCAGGTGAACCCCGCGCTGCGGATCGGCCTGATCGGCGCCAAGGTCGCCGTGCAGGCCGAGGAATCGCTGCGCGACGCGCCGGTCATAGACTGGGTCGCCCGCAACGAGTTCGACTTCACCTGCAAGGAGGTGGCCGAGGGCCGCCCGCTGGCCGAGATCGCCGGCCTGTCCTTCCGCGCGCCCGACGGCACCATCGTCCACAACCCCGACCGCGCGGTGCTGGAGGACATGGACGCCCTGCCCTTCGTCTCCGAGGTGTACAAGCGCGACCTGGACTGGACGAAGTACTTCATCGGCTACCTGAAGCACCCCTACATCAGCTTCTACACCGGCCGCGGCTGCAAGAGCCGCTGCACCTTCTGCCTGTGGCCGCAGACGGTGGGCGGGCACCGCTACCGCACGCGCTCGGTGGCGCACGTGATCGAGGAGATCAAGTACGCCGTCGCCAACTTCCCCGGGCTGAAGGAGATCTTCTTCGACGACGACACCTTCACCGACGACCTGCCGCGCGCCGAGGCCATCGCGAAGGAACTCGGCAAGCTGGGCGTCACCTGGTCCTGCAACGCCAAGGCCAACGTGCCGCGCGCCAGCCTGGAAGTCATGCGCGCCAACGGGCTGCGCCTGCTGCTGGTGGGCTACGAGAGCGGCAACCAGCAGATCCTGCACAACATCAAGAAGGGCATGCGGGTCGAGGTCGCGCGGCAGTTCACGAAGGATTGCCACGAGCTGGGCATCGCCATCCACGGCACCTTCATCCTGGGCCTGCCCGGCGAGACGCGCGAGACGATCGAGGAGACGATCCGCTTCGCCATCGAGACCAACCCGCACACCATCCAGGTGAGCCTCGCCGCGCCCTATCCCGGCACCTACCTCTACGACCAGGCGGCGCGCGAGGGCTGGCTGGACACGGCGCACACCGACTACGTGGACGCACATGGCGTGCAGATCGCGCCCCTGCACTACCCGGGCCTGTCCCACCAGGAGATCTTCGACGGGGTGGAGCGCTTCTACCGCCGCTTCTACTTCCGCGTCCCCAAGATCGCCTCCATCTGCAACGAGATGGTGCGCGACCGGCAGATGCTGGTCCGCCGCCTGCGCGAGGGGGTGGAGTTCTTCCGCTTCCTGCGCGAGCGCAAGGCGGCCGCCTAATGGCCCGCGCCCCCAAGGAACCCAGTTTCGACGACCTGGTGCAGAAGGTGCCCGAGCCCTTCCAGACCGCCCTGGTCGAGGTGCTGGACTCCGCCGACCTGTGCCGCCGCTGGTTCGCCGAAGCCGGCATGGAGCCCACCGCCGCCGACGTGGTGGCGATGACCAAGCTGGTGCTGACGGAGGCCGCGCGCATCCGCATCAACGAGCGCATCTTCCCCGAGGACGACGCCTGACGCGCCTCATCGTCACCGCCGACGACCTCGGCCTCGCCCCCGAGACCAACGAGGCGATCGAGCGCGCCCACCGCGAGGGCATCCTGTCCGCCGCCTCGCTGATGGTGGGCGAGGCGGGGTTCGAGGAGGGCGTGCGGATCGCCCGCGCCAACCCCGCGCTCGCCGTCGGGCTGCACGTCACGCTCACCGACGGCGTGCCGGTGCTGCCGCCCGCGCGCATCCCCTCCCTGGTGCAGCCCGGCGGCCGCTTCCGGGACGACATGGCGGGGCTCGGCCTGCTGCTGGCGATGTCGCGTGAGGCGCGGGCGGAGCTGCACGCCGAGATCGCCGCCCAGCTCGCCCGCTTCGTGGAGGCGGGGCTGCGCTGCGACCACGTCAACGCCCACAAGCACTACCACCTGCACCCCGTGATCGCCGCCGCGCTGATGCAGGCCGCCGCCGGAGCGGGCGTCACCTGCATCCGCCTGCCCTGCGAGGATGGCGCGCTGGTCCGCCGCGCCGACCCCGCCAGCCCGCGGCTGCCCGGCTGGCTGCTGAACCGCTGGTGCGGCGTGCTGCGGGAGCGCGCGACGAACTGGGGCCTGCGCGCGCCCGATGGCGTGCTGGGCTACGCCTGGTCCGGCGCCTTCACCGCCGTGCGCCTGCGCGCCGCCATCCCCCTGCTGCCGGATGGCGTGACGGAGCTCTACTTCCACCCGGCGATGGCGGGTGGCTTCCCCGGCTCCGCCCCCGGCTACCGCTACGCCGCTGAACTCGCCGCCCTGACCGACCCGGCGGTGCGCGACCTGCTGGGCGAGACGCCGCGCGGCGGCTACCGGGACATGCTGGGCGCGTGAACAAGGCCGGCCTGATGCTGGCCCTGGTCGGGCTCGCGCTCGCCGTCGCGGTCATCGCGGCGCAGGACCTGTCGGCGGTGGGCGCGCTGCTCGCCCATGCCGGGCCGGCGCTGGTGCTGGTGGCGCTGGCCCACATCCCCTCCATGGTGCTGAACGCCTGGGCCTGGGCGGTGCTGATGCCGGGCCGCACCCGCCCCTCCCTGCCGGCCATGACCTTCGCCGTCTGGGTGCGCGAATCGGTCAACGGCCTGCTGCCCGTCGGCCGCGTGGGGGGCGAGGTCGCGGCCTTCTGCCTGCTGCGCCGCCAGGGCGTGCCTGCCGCCCCCGCCGCCGGCGGGCTGCTGATGGACGTGGCGCTGTCCATCCTCTCGCAGCTGCTCTTCGCCCTGCTGGGGCTGGCGCTGCTGGCGGCCGGCGGCGGCGCGGTCGGCTGGGGCGG
>JALHNW010000361.1 GCA_022843345.1 Rubritepida sp.
GCGCAGACCGACGCGCGGCGGCCGGCGCCGGAGCGCAGCTCGGCCGGCGCCATCGCGGCGGCGGCGCGGCAGGTGGCGCACACCATCGGCGCGAAGGTGATCGCCACCTTCACCACCACCGCCTCCACCACGCTGCGCGTGGCGCGCGAGCGGCCGGACTGCCCGATCCTGGGGCTGACCACGCTGGAGAGTTCCGCCCGGCGGCTGGCGGTGGCCTGGGGGGTGCATCCGCTGACGGTTCCGGATATCCACTCCATGACGGAAATGGTCGCGCGCGCCTCCCGCGCCGCGCTGGGCGAGGGCTTCGCGCAGCCGGGCGAGGAGATCGTGGTCACGGCCGGGGTGCCCTTCGGCACGCCGGGCACGACCAATGCGCTGCGCGTGGCGAGCGTGAAGGACGGACGAGGATGAGGCGGTTTCTGTTGGGCGCGGCACTCGCGCTTTCCCTGGCCGGGCCGGCGGCGGCGCAGCGGTCGGGCACCTACGACATCACGGGCGCCAACCCGGACGGCACGGAATACACCGGCACGATGATGCTGACGCAGGTCGGCCTCTCGACCTTCCGCGTGGTCTGGACCATCGGGCAGGACATGATCGAGGGCGTGGCCATGGTGTCGGGGCTGACGCTCGCCACCGCCTTCAGCCTCGGCAACCAGCCGGGCATGGGCATCTACGAGATCCGGCGCGACGGCACGCTGGAGGGCGGCTGGACCGTGGTGGGCGCCTTCGCGCAGGGGCGGGAGACGGCGCGGCCCCGTTGAGGGCTCGCGCCGATGGTGCCATGGTCCCCGCGCCAGACACGCGGGGAACCAGCGCCATGAAGCCCGAGACCATCGCCCTGCACGGGGGCAGCCACCGCGCCGATCCTTCCACCGGCTCGGTCGCCGTGCCCATCCACCAGACCACCTCCTTCCAGTTCCAGGACACCGGCCACGCGGCGCGGCTGTTCGGCCTGCAGGAGCTGGGCAACATCTACACCCGCATCATGAACCCGACCTGCGACGCGCTGGAAACGCGCCTCGCCGCACTCGAGGGCGGGGTGGCGGCGCTGGCTGTCGGCTCGGGCCAGGCGGCGACGACCTTCTGCGTGCTGAACCTGTGCGGCGCGGGCGACAACATCGTCTCCTCCACCGACCTCTACGGCGGCACCTGGAACCTCTTCGCCAACACGCTGAAGCAGTTCGGCATCGAGGTGCGCTTCGTGGACCCGGCCGACCCGGAGAACTTCGCGCGCGCCACGGATGAGCGCACCCGCTGCTGGTACGCCGAGACGCTGCCCAACCCCAAGCTCCAGGTCTTCCCGATCGCCGAGGTCGCCACGCTGGGCCGGCGCCTGGGCATCCCGCTGATCATGGACAACACGGCGGCGCCCGTGATCTGCAAGCCGTTCCAGCACGGCGCGGCGGTGGTGATGCACTCGACCACCAAGTGGATCGGCGGGCACGGAACCTCCATCGGCGGCATCGTGATAGACGGCGGCAACTTCGACTGGGCGGCGGGCGGGGCGCGCTTCCCGACGCTGAATTCGCCCGACCCCTCGTATCACGGCGCGGTGTGGACGGAGGC
Organism: Rubritepida sp.; assembly: GCA_022843345.1. Lineage (GTDB taxonomy): Bacteria > Pseudomonadota > Alphaproteobacteria > Acetobacterales > Acetobacteraceae > Roseococcus. The sequence continues at coordinate 1,567 of JALHNW010000361.1, forward strand.
CGCGAAGCCGCTCGGCCCCATCGCCTACATCCTTCGCATGCGGACCTGCCTGCTGCGCGACCTCGGCGCGCCCATGGCCCCCTTCAACGCCTTCATGGCGATCCAGGGGCTGGAGACGCTGCCGCTGCGGATGGAGCGGCACTGCGCCAACGCGCTGCGCGTCGCCGCTTGGCTGTCGCAGCACCCGAAGGTGGCGAAGGTGATCCACCCCTCGCTGGCGACCGGCGAGGCGGCAAGGCGCGCGCAGGAGCACCTGAAGGGCGGGCTGGGTTCGCTGATGGGCTTCGAGCTGAAGGAGGGTGCGGCGGCCGGGCGCGCCTTCATCGAGCGGCTGAAGCTGTTCTACCACGTCGCCAACATCGGCGACGCGCGGTCGCTGGCGATCCACCCGGCCACCACCACGCATTCGCAGCTGAACGAGGAGGAGCAGCGGATGGCCGGCGTGACGCCCGGCTACGTGCGCCTGTCCATCGGCATCGAGCACGTGGACGACATCATCGCCGACCTCGAGCAGGCCCTCGCCTGACATGCACTTCGCCGGCACCTTCCCCACCACCCGCCTGCGCCGCAACCGGCGCGACGGGTGGAGCCGCGCGCTGTCGGCCGAGACGCGCCTCGCCCCGCAGGACCTGATCTGGCCGATCTTCCTCACGGCGGGCCACGGCCAGCGCGTGGAGGTGCCCTCCATGCCCGGCGTGTTCCGCGTGAGCGTGGACCGCGTGGTGGAGCATGTCCGGAGGCCGTGTCGCTCGGCATCCCCGCCGTCGCGCTCTTCCCCTACACGCCGATGGAGGAGCGCGACGAGGAAGGCACCGGCGCGCTCGATCCGCAGAACCTGCTGTGCCGCGCCGCCCGCGCGCTGAAGGCGGCGCATCCGGAACTCGGCATCATCGGCGACGTGGCGCTCGACACCCACACCACCCACGGCCATGACGGCGTGATCCGGAACGGCGAGGTGGACAACGAGGCGACGGTGGAGATCCTCTGCCGCATGGCCGTCCTCCAGGCCGAGGCGGGGGTGGACTGCATCGCGCCCTCGGACATGATGGACGGGCGCGTGGCCGCCATCCGCGCCGCGCTGGACGCGAAGGGGCTGACCGGCACGCGCATCATGTCCTACGCCGCCAAGTTCGCGTCCGGTTTCTACGCGCCGTTCCGCGACGCCGTGGGCTCGCATGTCGGCGCGAACCGGTCGGGGCCGGCGGACAAGAAGACCTACCAGATGGACCCCGCCAACACCGACGAGGCGCTGCGCGAGGTGGCCATGGACATCGCCGAGGGCGCGGACATGGTGATGGTCAAGCCCGGCCTGCCCTACCTCGACGTGCTGCACCGGGTGCGGCGCGAATTCGGCCTGCCCACCTTCGTCTACCAGGTGAGCGGCGAGTACAGCATGATCATGGCCGCCGTGCGCAACGGCTGGCTGGACCATGACCGCGCGATGATGGAGGCGCTGACGGCCTTCAAGCGCGCCGGGGCCAACGGCATCCTCACCTACTTCGCGGTGGACGCGGCGCGGCTGCTGCGCGCGTCCTAACGCCGCGCCACCCGCGCGGGGCGGGTGACCGGCGGCGCCGGCGGCAC
>JALHNW010000362.1 GCA_022843345.1 Rubritepida sp.
CGCGCCTCGCTCGCCGCCGGGCGGCTGACGCGGCCGGTGGCGGTGGCGGCGCTGGCGCCGCTGCTGGCGCCCCTGGGGGAGGATGACGGTTCGGTGAACGAGGCCGCGCCCCCCATGCCGGATGCGCCTGGCTTGCTGTAGGCTCCCCTCCATGTCCCAGGCCGCCCTCGCCCCCAGCCCCCCCGCGCTCGCCGCGGACCGCTTCTTCAACAGGGAGCTGTCCTGGCTGGACTTCAACACCCGCGTGCTGGAGGAGGCGGCGAACCCGCAGCACCCGCTGCTGGAACGGCTGCGCTTCGTCGCCATCTCCGGCTCCAACCTCGACGAGTTCTACTCGGTGCGCGTGGCCGGCCTGGTGGGGCAGGAGCGGGAGGGCGTCACCACCGCCTCGCCCGACGGGCTGTCGCCCACGCAGCAGCTCGCCGCCATCCAGGCCCGCGGGGGCCGGCTGATCGAGGCGCAGCAGGAGGCGTGGCGCGAGCTGCGGGCCGCGCTGCGCGGCGCCGGCGTGGCCGCGCTGGAGGCGGACGAGCTGGAGGAGGCGGACATCCTCTGGCTCGAATCCCACTTCCAGGACCGCATCTTCCCCGTGCTGACGCCGCTGGCGGTGGACCCGGCGCACCCCTTCCCCTTCGTGCAGAACCTCGCGATCTGCATGGTGCTGAAGCTGGTGCGCGAGGAGGATGGCGGCACCATGCGCGCCCTGATCCCGCTGCCGCCGCAGGTGGAGCGCTTCGTGCGCCTGCCCCCGCGGGAGGGCGAGTCCACGGTCCGCTTCGCGGTGCTGGAGGACGTGGTGGCGCTGAACCTCCATCACCTCTTCCCCGGCTTCATCGTGGCCGAGCGCGGGCTGTTCCGCCTGATCCGCGACACGGACGTGGAGTTCGAGGAGGAGGCGGAGGACCTCGTGCGCTCCTACGAATCCGCGCTGAAGCGCCGCCGCAAGGGCCGCGCGATCCGGCTGGCCGTGGAGGCGCGCATGCCCGCCGACATGGTGGAATTCGTGGTGGAGGAGCTGGAGACGGACAAGCGGGCGGTGTTCACCGTGGACGGCCTGCTGGGCGTCACCGACCTCAAGCAGCTGATCGTGGAGGACCGGCCGGACCTGCTGTTCACCCCCTACACGCCCCGCTTCCCCGAGCGCATCCTGGATTTCGGCGGCGACTGCTTCGCGGCGATCCGCGCGAAGGACATCGTGGTCCACCACCCCTACGAATCCTTCGACGTGGTGGTGCAGTTCCTCCGCCAGGCGGCGCGCGACCCGGCGGTGATCGCCATCAAGCAGACGCTCTACCGCACCTCGCGCGACAGCCCGATCGCCCGCGCGTTGATCGAGGCGGCCGAGGCCGGCAAGTCCGTCACCGCCATGGTGGAGCTGAAGGCGCGCTTCGACGAGGAGCGCAACATCGCCCTCGCCCGCGAGCTGGAGGCGGCCGGCGTGCAGGTGGTCTACGGCTTCGTGGAGCTGAAGACCCACGCCAAGTGCAGCCTGGTGGTGCGCCGCGAGGGGGCGGGCGTGCGGGCCTACGCCCATTTCGGCACGGGCAACTACCACCCCATCACCGCGCGCATCTACACCGACATCTCCTTCTTCACGGCCGACCCGCTGCTGACGCGCGACGCGGCCAAGCTGTTCAACTACATGACCGGCTACGCCCGGCCCGAGGCCATGCAGAAGCTGGCCTTCGCGCCGCTCACCATCCGCCCCACGCTGATGGCGCTGATCGAGCAGGAGGTGGCCTTCGCGGCCGAGGGCAAGCCCGCCGGCATCTGGCTCAAGATGAACTCCCTGGTGGACAACGACCTCATAGACGCGCTGTACCGCGCCTCGCAGGCCGGGGTGCGGATCGAGTGCATCGTGCGCGGCATCTGCTGCCTGCGCCCGGGCGTTCCGGGGCTTTCGGAGACCATCCGCGTGAAGTCCATCGTCGGCCGCTTCCTGGAGCATTCGCGCATCTGCGTCTTCGGCAACGGGCACCGGCTGCCCTCGCGCCGCGCCCGCGTGTACTTCTCCTCGGCCGACTGGATGGCGCGCAACATGGACTGGCGGGTGGAGACGATGGTGCCGATCGAGAACCCCACCGTGCACGCCCAGGTGCTGGACCAGATCATGGTGGTGAACCTGCGCGACGCCGCGCAATCCTGGGACCTGTCGTCCGACGGGTCATGGACGCGCATCCCGCCCGACCCGAACCAGTTCAGCGCGCATGGCTACTTCATGACCAACCCCTCGCTCTCGGGGCGGGGTTCGGCGCTGTCGCGCCCGGCCCGGCCGGCGCCGCGGCGCAAGCAGAACCGCCTGTACCAGGATTGAGCGCGTGGACCATCGCCGCTTCGGGGTCGTGGACCTCGGCTCCAACTCCGTGCGCCTGGTCGTCTACGAGGGGCTGGAGCGCAACCCGCACGTCATCTTCAACGAGAAGGCGGTGCTGGGCCTGGGGCGCGGGCTGCACGCCACCGGCCGGCTGAACGAGGAGGCGGCGGCGCAGGCCATCACCGTCCTGCGCCGCTACCACGCGCTGGCCCAGGGGATGGGGGCGGCGCCGGTGGAGCTGGTGGCCACCGCGGCGGCGCGCGACGCCACGAACGGCGCGGCCTTCCTCGCCGAGGTGGCCGGCGCGATGCCGGGCGTGTCCATCCGCCTTTTGTCGGGCGACGAGGAGGCGCGGCTTTCCGCCGAGGGGCTGCTGCTGGGCGTGCCCCAGGCCGACGGCGTGCTGGGCGACCTGGGCGGCGGCTCGCTGGAGCTGGTGCGCCTCGTGGCCGGGCGCATCGCCGAGACGGTGTCCCTGCCCATCGGCACCATCCGCCTGAGCGACCGCGCGGAGGGGGACGTGGCCAAGGCGCGCGCCATCGTGGAGGCGGAGCTGAAGGCCGTGCCCTGGCTGGGCGCGCAGCCGCTGAAGGACCTGTTCCTGGTGGGCGGCACCTTCCGCGCGCTGGCGCGGATGCACATGGCGCAGACCGCCTACCCGCTGCACATCGTCCACCACTACGCCATCCGGCGCGAGGAGGCGCGCGACCTGGCCGGCGTGGTGATGGCCATGCCGCGCCGCACGCTGGAGAAGCTGCCCGAGGCGCCGACGAAGCGCGCGGGCGACCTGCCCTTCGCCGCCGTGGCGCTGCGCCGGCTGCTGCGCGCCTCG
>JALHNW010000363.1 GCA_022843345.1 Rubritepida sp.
CCGCGCGTGCCCCCCGCCTTCATGGCGCTGGCCGCCACCGTGCTGCGCCACCGCGACGGCGAGCGCCACGCCCTGCTCTACGCCGCGCTGTGGCGGATCGCGCAGGGCGAGCGCGCGCTGCTGGAGCGCGCGACGGACCCGCTGATGGCCCGCCTGCACGCCATGGCCAAGGCGGTGCGGCGCGACGCCCACAAGATGCACGCCTTCGTGCGCTTCCGCGCGGTGGAGGACGGGGGCCGGGAGCACTACCTGGCCTGGTTCGAGCCGGAGCACCTGATCCTGGAGGCGGAATCCGGCTTCTTCGCCCGCCGCTTCGCCCAGCTGCGCTGGAGCATCCTGACCCCCGACGGCTCAGCCCACTGGGACGGCGCTTCCGTCACCTTCGGCCCGCCCGGCCGCCGCGCCGACCTGCCGCCGGAGGATGCGCGCGAGGATCTGTGGCGCGCCTACTACCGCTCGATCTTCAACCCCGCCCGGCTGAAGCCGGCGGCGATGCGCGCCGAGATGCCGCCGCGCTACTGGCGCAACCTGCCCGAGGCGCGCGAGATCGGGCGCATGATGGCCGAGGCGGGCAACCGCGCCGCCGCCATGGTGGCGCGCGGGGCCACCGCGCCGTCGGAACGTCGGCAGAGCCTCATCCATTGGCAGCCCTCCGGCGTTGGGGAGGGCATGGACCTGTTCGACGCCCCCGTTGGAGACCGCGCCGCCGCCTGGGACGCCCTGAGGCGCGAGGTGCTGGCGGACCGCGCCTCGCCGCTGGCCGCCCACGCCACCCAGGCGGTGTTCGGCGAAGGCCCGCTGGGCGCGCCCCTGATGTTCATCGGCGAGCAGCCGGGCGACGAGGAGGACCTGCAGGGCCGCCCCTTCGTCGGCCCTGCCGGGCGCCTGTTCAACGCGGTGCTGGAGGAGGCCGCCATCCCGCGCGGCGAGGCCTACATCACCAATGCCGTGAAGCACTTCAAGTTCACCCCCACCGGCCGCCGGCGCCTGCACCAGAGCCCGGATGCCGGGGACATCGCCCATTACCGCCCTTTCCTGCAGCGCGAGGTGGCGCTGGTGGATCCCCGCCTGGTGGTGACGCTGGGCGCCACGGCGCTGCGCGCGGTGATGGGCAAGGCCATGCCGGTGACGAAGGTGCGCGGCGCCGTGATGCTGGCGCCCGACGGGCGGGGCGTCTTCCCCACCGTCCACCCTTCCTACCTGCTGCGCCTGCCGGATGCCGACAGCCGGGAGCGCGAGCACGCCCGCTTCCTGGAGGACCTGAAGCGCGCGCACCGCGAGGTGATGTGACGCGCCCCCTGGCCCCGTCGGCGGGCCAGGGCGACACTCGTGCGGGCGATCGGAAGGATGCGGGAATGACGGAGACGGGCGGCACGCCGGCGCGCACCGGGATAGACGGGCTGGACGACATCCTCGGCGGCGGCTTCTCCCGCGGCCGCACCTTCCTGGTGGAGGGCGACCCGGGAACCGGCAAGACCACGCTGGGCCTGCAATTCCTGATCGAGGGCGCGAAGCGGGGCGAGCGCGGCCTCTACGTCACCCTGGCTGAGACGGAGGAGGAGCTGCGCTCCACCGCCGCCTCGCACGGCTGGACCCTGCCGGGCGAGGTGGTGGTGGTGGAGCTGGTGCCGGCCGAGAGCCTGCTGGACGGCGAGAGCCAGCAGAGCCTGCTCTACTCCTCCGACCTCGAGCTGGGCGAGACGACGCGCGCGATCTTCGCCGCCATAGACGCGCACCGCCCCACCCGCGTGGTGCTGGACAGCCTGTCGGAAATCCGCCTGCTGGCGCAGAGCTCCCTGCGCTACCGCCGCCAGGTGCTGGCGATGAAGCACTTCTTCGCCCGCCGCGGCGTCACCGTGCTGATGCTCGACGACCTCACGGCGGAGGCGGGGGACCGCACCACCCACAGCATCGCCCACGGCGTGCTGCGGATGATGCAGGACGCCCCCTCCTACGGCGCCGAGCGGCGGCGGATGCGGGTGACGAAGTACCGCGGCCGCACCTTCCGCGGCGGCTTCCACGACTTCGTCATCGTCCCCGGCGGGCTGATGGTCTTCCCCCGGCTGGTGGCGGCCGAGCACCGGCGCGACTTCGTGCGCGAGCGGGTGGGCTCGGGCATCCCCGCGCTCGACACGCTGCTGGGCGGCGGGCTGGACCGCGGCTCGGCTACGCTGTGCATCGGGCCGGCGGGCACCGGCAAGTCGCTGCTGACGCTCCAGATGATCGCCGCCGCCGCCGCGCGGGGCGAGAACTCGGTCCTCTTCGCCTTCGACGAGGAGCGCGGCCTGCTGTTCGACCGCGCCGCCGGCATGGGCGTGCCGCTGGCGGCCCTGTGCGAGTCGGGCCGCGTGGCCGTGGTGCAGGTGGACGCGGCCGAGCTGTCGCCCGGCGAGTTCGCGCACCTGGTGCGGGTGCACGCCCAGGCGCCGGGGCTGGGCGTCGTCGTGATCGACAGCATGAACGGCTACCACAACGCCATGCCGGACGAGCGCGACCTGCTGCTGCACCTGCACGAGCTGCTCCAGTTCCTCAACCGCCAGGGCGTCGTCACGCTGATGACGGTGGCCCAGCACGGGCTGGTGGGGGACATGAAGTCGCCCGTGGACGTCACCTACCTGGCCGACGCGGTGATCCTGCTGCGCTACTTCGAGGCGTTCGGGCGCGTGCGCCGCGCCATGTCCGTGCTGAAGAAGCGCGGCAGCGCGCACGAGGACACCATCCGCGAGTACCGCATCGGCGACGGCGGCATCGAGGTCGGCGCGCCGCTGGAAGGCTTCCAGGGCGTGCTGCGCGGGGTGCCGGTCTTCGCCGGCGGGCAGGGAACGCTGATGGGCGGCGGGGAGACGTGACCCAGGGCGGCCCGCACTCCGAACGCGCGCTGGTCCTCGCCCCCACCGGGCGCGACGCGGAGCTGGCGGTGCGCGTGCTGGGGGAGCGCGGGATGCGCGCCGTGGCGGTGCCAGACCTGCCCGCGATGCTTCCCGCGCTGGAAGCCGGGGCGGGGCTGGTGGTGGCGGCGGAGGAGTGCTTCCACCGCGCCGACCTGTCCGCCCTCGCCGCCTGGTTCGCCGCCCAGCCCCCCTGGTCGGACCTGCCGGTGCTGCTGCTGACGCTGCCCGGCGGCGGGCCGGAGCGCAACCCGGCAC
>JALHNW010000364.1 GCA_022843345.1 Rubritepida sp.
GCCGCGCGCATCCGCGACGCCGCGCAGCACCTGGCGGCGCTGGGGCGCGGCCCCGGCCTGTCCATCACGGAAATCCGCATCGAGGGGCGCGAGTTCACCCCGCGCGAGGCGCTGCTGGCCGCCATCGGCACCCTGCCGGGCGAGCCGGTGCTGGACTTCGACCCCCACGCCGCGAAGCAGCGGCTGGAGGAGATCGCCTGGGTGGACGAGGCCCACGTGGAGCGCCGGCTGGACGGCACGCTGCTGGTCCGCATCAAGGAGCGCCGCGCCTTCGCCGTGTGGCAGCGCGACGGCCGCTTCGCGGTCATAGACCGCGAGGGCCGCGTGATGGCGACCGAGCGGCTGGACGCCTTCGGCCCGCTGCCCCTGGTGGTCGGCGCCGGGGCCGAGCGCGGGGCGGCGGCGATGGTGGACCTGCTGCGCACGGCGCCCGAGATCGCCGCGCGCGTGCAGGCCATCGTGCGCGTGTCCGAGCGGCGCTGGAACCTGCGGCTGGTCAACGGCGCCGACGTGATGCTGCCCGAAGGGCACGAGGCCGCCGCCGTGGCGCGGCTGGCCGAGCTGCACGCGCGCGACAAGCTGCTGGACCGCCCGCTGGCCGCGGTGGACCTGCGCCTGCCCGACCGGCTGGTGGTGCGCCTGCAGGCCCAGGCCGCGCCGCCCCCCACCCCCGCAGCAGCGCCGACGAGGAACCCGCGCGGATGAACCAGCTCGTGCGCTTCCAGCCCGGCCGCGACGACGCGCCGGCCCGCCAGCGCCGCCTGGGCACCGCGCGCTCCGGCCCCTTCGGCGTGCTGGACATCGGCTCCTCCAAGGTGGTCTGCCTGATCGCGCGCATCGAGGGCGACGGCGTGCCGCGCGCACTGGGCTTCGGCTGGCAGAAGTCGCGGGGCGTGAAAGCCGGCTCCATCGTGGACATGGACGCGGCCGAGGCCTCCATCCGCGCCGCGGTGGCGAGCGCGGAGCAGATGGCCGACCAGCTGCTGACCGGCGCCATCACCGGGCTGTCCTGCGGGCAGCCGGAAAGCCGGGTGCACAACATCCTTTCCCCCATCGGCGGCCGCGCGGTGACGGAGGCCGACCTGCGCGCCATCCTGGCCGAGGGCGTGCGCCGCACCGCCGCCGACGGGCGCGAATCCGTGCACGCCTTCCCGCTGGGCTTCCAGGTGGACGCAACGGGCGGCGTGGAGGACCCGCGCGGCATGGTCTGCGACACGCTGTCCGCCCGGCTGCACGTGGTGGACGCCGCCACCCACGCGCTGAGCAACCTGGGCCACACCCTGCACCGCTGCGAGCTGGAGGCGGACGAGCTGGTGAGCGCGCCCTTCGCCGCCGGCCTGTCCACGCTGGTGGAGGACGAGATGCAGATGGGCGCGGTGGTGATCGAGATGGGCGCGGGCACCACCAGCCTCGCCGCCTTCGCCGAGGGGCGGCTGTCGCACACCGCGCAGCTGCCGGTGGGCGGCTGGCAGGTGACCAACGACCTGGCGCGCGTGCTGTCCACCCCCATCGCCCATGCCGAGCGGGTGAAGACGATGAACGGCTCGGTGCTCGAAAGCGGCGAGGACCGGGGCGAGCTGCTGTCCATCCCCCAGGTGGGCGAGGAGGACGACCAGATCGCCCGCGTCCCGCGCGAGATGATCGTGCGGATCATCCGCCCGCGGCTGGAGGAAACCTTCGAGCTGCTGCGCGACCGCCTCGAATCCTCCGGCCTGCCGGCGGAGCTGCGGCGGCGCGTGGTGCTGACCGGCGGCGCATCGCAGCTGATCGGCGTGCGGGAGCTGGCAGGGCGCATCCTGGGGCGCGAGGTGACGGTGCGCCTGGGCCGCCCGCGCACGGTGCGCGGCCTGCCCGAGACGGCGGCAGGGCCCGGCTTCGCCGGCGCGGTGGGGCTGCTGGCATGGGCGGCCGGCGAAGGCCGCCCCCTGTTGGACCTTGCGCCGGCCGCGCCCGCGCGCGATGGATGGGCCTCGCGGGTGATGCGCTGGGTGCGGGAGCGCATGTGACCGCTTGGGGATTTCCACGGGGGAGACGCGAATCGCGGCGCTCTCTATCCTGGGTTGCAAGGAGAGGCTGGCCATGACGATCACGCTCACGCTGCCGGTGACGCAGCACACCGATTTCTCGCCGCGGATCGCCGTGATCGGCGTCGGCGGCGGCGGCACCAACGCCGTCAACAACATGATCGGCCTCGGCCTGGATGGCGTCGAGTTCATCGTGGCCAACACCGACGCCCAGGCGCTGCTGAACAGCCGCGCGGAGCGGCGCGTGCAGCTCGGCCCGCACCTCACCCAGGGGCTGGGCGCGGGTGCGAAGCCCGAGATCGGGCGCGCGGCGGCCGAGGAGGCCACCGACGAGCTGGCCCGCCACCTCGAGGGCTGCCACATGGTCTTCGTCACCGCCGGCATGGGCGGCGGCACCGGCACGGGGGCGGCGCCGGTGATCGCGCGCATGGCGCGCGAGCGCGGCATCCTGACGGTGGGCGTGGTCACCAAGCCCTTCGACTTCGAGGGCCCAAAGCGCCGCCGCGCCGCCGACCAGGGGCTGGAGGAGCTGCAGCAGTTCGTGGACACGCTGATCATCGTGCCCAACCAGAACCTGTTCCGCATGGCCAACGAGCGCACGACCTTCGCCGAGGCCTTCAAGATGGCCGACAACGTCCTCTACATGGGCGTGCGCGGCGTGACCGACCTGATGATCGCCCCGGGCATGGTCAACCTGGACTTCGCCGACATCCGCACCGTGATGGCGGAGATGGGCAAGGCCATGATGGGCACCGGCGAGGCCGAGGGCGAGGACCGCGCCGTGAAGGCCGCGGAGGCCGCGATCTCCAACCCGCTGCTGGAGGACACCTCCATGCGCGGCGCCAAGGGCGTGCTGATCAACATCACCGGCGGCCTCGACATGACCTTGTTCGAGGTGGACGAGGCGGCGATGCGCATCCGCAAGGAAGTGGACGAGGAGGCGAACATCATCTTCGGCTCCTCGGTGGACGAGACGATGAACGGGCGCGTGCGCGTCTCCGTCGTCGCCACCGGCATCGACGTCGGCGTATCGGCCCAGCAGTCGCCGGCCGCGTCCGGCCCGCGCCTGGCGGTGGCCAACCCGGGCGCGCAGCCGCCGCGCGCCGCGGTGGTGCCG
>JALHNW010000365.1 GCA_022843345.1 Rubritepida sp.
GCCCGCGCATCGCCGGCACGCCCTGGAGGCAGGCGTCGTGCGCGTGCGCGCAGCGCGGCGCGAAGGCGCAGGCGGTGGGCGCCACGTCCAGCGCCGGCGGCGCGCCGGGGATGGTGGTGAGCCGCTTACCGCGCATCCCGGCATGGACCGTGGCGCCCAGCAGCCCCTGGGCGTAGGGGTGCAGCGGCGCGCGCATCAGGCCGGCGACGGGGCCGTCCTCGATCACCCGGCCGGCATACATGACCGCCACGCGGTCCGCGATCTCGCCCGCCACGCCGAGGTCGTGGGTGACGAAGATCACGCCCATGCCCATGCGCTGCTGGAGGTCGCGCAGCAGCAGCAGCACCTGGATCTGCACCGTGGCGTCCAGCGCGGTGGTCGGCTCGTCGGCCAGCAGCAGCTTGGGGCGGCAGGCGAGCGCGACGGCGATCATCGCGCGCTGGCGCAGCCCGCCGGACAGCTCGTGCGGGTAGGCGGCGAGGCGGCGCTTGGCCGAGGGGATCTGGACCAGCTCCAGCAGTTCCAGCGCGCGCGCGTCGGCGGCGGCCTGGGACACCTTCTCGTGCCGGCGCACCGTCTCGCTGATCTGCTTGCCCACGGTGAAGACCGGGTCCATGGCCGTCATCGGCTCCTGGAAGATCATCGCCACGTCGCGGCCGCGGAAGTCGGTGAGTTCCGATTCCGTCATGCGCGAGACGTCCTGCCCCGCCACCTCGATGCCGCCGCGCACCTCGGCGAAGCGGGGCAGCAGCTTCATCAGCGCCCGCAGCGTGACCGACTTGCCGGAGCCGGATTCGCCCAGGATGCACAGCGTCTCGCCCGCCGCGAGGTCGAGGTCCACGCCGTTGACCGCGTGCACCGTGCGGTCGCGCGTGCGGAAGGTGACGTGCAGGTCCTTCAGGCTGACGAGGCTCATGCCGCCATCCTCCCGGCCAGCGAGTGGCCCGATGCCGGGTCCGCCATGTGGCACGCCGCCAGGTGCCCGCCGCCGAGCTGCGCCATGATGGGCTTGCGCGCCGCGCAGACGGCCTCGGCATGGGGGCAGCGCGTGCGGAAGCGGCAGCCGGAGGGCGGGTTCACCGGGTTCGGCGGGTCCCCCGTCAGCGGCGGCTTCGTGCGCCGGCGCGCGGGGTCCATGGAGGGCCGGCTGTCCAGCAGCGCCGCCGTGTAGGGATGCGTGGGGTTGGCGTAGATGGCGTCCACCGGCCCGATCTCCGCCACCTCGCCCAGGTACATCACCAATACGCGGTCACTGATGTACTGCACCACGTTCAGGTCGTGGGAGATGAAGACGTAGGTGAGGCCGAATTCCGCCTTCAGGTCCACCAGCAGGTTCAGCACCTGCGCCTCCACCGACTTGTCCAGCGCGCTCACCGGCTCGTCCAGGATCACCAGCCGGGGGCGCAGGGCCAGCGCGCGGGCGATGTTCACCCGCTGGCGCTGCCCGCCCGACAGCTCATGCGGGTAGCGGTGCGCGAAGCCGGACGGGGCGAGGCCCACCGCGGCCAGCATGTCGCGCGCGCGGGTCCGCGCGTCGGCGTCGGACAGGCCGTGGACGCGCGGGGCGAAGGCGATGCTGTCCTCGATCGGCAGGCGGGGGTTGAGGCTCGCGTAGCTGTCCTGGAACACCATCTGCACCTGGCGGCGGTAGTCGCGCATGGCGATGCCGCCGGCCAGCCCCTCGCCCACCGCCTCGCCGTCGAAGACCATGGTGCCGCAATCGGGTTCCATCAGCCGCATCAGCAGCCGCGCGGTGGTGGATTTGCCGCAGCCGGATTCGCCCACGATGCCCAGCGTCTCGCCCTTGCGGACGTCGAAGCCCACGCCGTCCACCGCGCGCACCACCGCCTGGGTGCGGCCAAGCAGCCCGCCCTTCAGCGGGAAGTGCTTCACCAGCCCGTCGAGTGCGAGCAGGGGCTGGGCGGGGCCGCCGCGGTCGTCGGTGTCCATGCCGGCATGTGGCGGCAAGCCGCGCGGCCGCGCAAGCGCGATGCGGCGGCCGGTTGCGCCGCGGCGGGCGCGGTGTGCCCACCCGCTGGGCAGCGCCGCCCGGCGTTGCGGCAGAAGCGGCCCCTTCAAGGACGGCGCGCGCCATGCGAAGCTGCGCCCCATGAAAGCGATCTTCGTGCAGAAACAGGCGGAACCGTTCTAAATCAACGCTCTGTTTCCGGGCCGTCCCGCCATGTTCCCGCCGTGGTTGTCACGGTTGTTGCCGCCGCGTTCCGCCCCCGGCCGCCCACTAGGACAGGCAAGCCGGGGGCCATCGCGCCGCGCGGCGGAATGCCGCGAGGGGCCGGCGCGACGTGTCAGCGCGGCGGGCGCACCTTCGCCATTCGCAGTGCCTCGGCCTGCACGTCCATGACGCGCCGTTCCCAGCCGCGCCCGAAGGTGCCCCAGGCCGAAAGGCGCCGCAGGAAGGCCATGCGCGCCCCCGCGATAGCAAAGATCATCCCGCCCGGCGAGTGCCGCGCCACGGCCGCCAGGGTGACGGGCCCGATGCGCCCGTCATCCGCCACGCTCACGGCGCGCTGAAGCCACCGGATGGACTGGCCGGGGCCGCTGTTCACCGCGCCGTCGAACACCATAAGGTCAACGCCCGGCGGCAGGGCATCGGCCTGCACCGCGCGCCAGTAGCGGGCGCGGTAGATGTCGCCCGCCTCCTTGGTGGTCAGGGCGCGCACGTCCCCGCAGGTGGTAGGCCGCACCCGCCATTCCTCCAGCGTGGCGCGGGTGATGCCCCAGTTGGTGCAGCCGCCCGGATCGCGCGGGTGGTCCACATAGCCGCCCTCATGCCGCAGGATCACGGGCAGGCAGGCGTCGAAGCGGCCGGGCAGCGTGGCCGCGCCGATGAAGTCGCTGGACGGCGGCGGGATGTCCGGCCGCGCCACCACCACCGGCCCGGCGGGGCGCTCGCCGCCGGTCCACCAGCGCCGCAGGGCGTCAAGCATCGGCCACCCCCAGCAGCGCGCGCGCATCGTCCACGTCGCGCCGCATGTCCGACGTGCCGCGCGTGGTCAGGAACACCAGCTTGCCATTCGCCGTCACGCCCAGGATGGTCACGTGCTCCAAGTCATGGCGCAGCGCCTCGGCGAGCTGCACGGTCACTTCCTCGCGCGGGGTCAACGCCCGCCCTCCGGCA
>JALHNW010000366.1 GCA_022843345.1 Rubritepida sp.
GCAGGGTGCGTGGGCGCCCACGCGCCCGCTGCGCCTCGTCATCCCCTTCCCGCCCGGCGGCACCACCGACCTGGTGGGCCGCATGGTGGCGGAGCGGCTGGGGCCGCGCCTGGGCCAGCCGGTGATCGTGGAGAACCGCGCCGGGGCCGGCGGCAACGTGGGCGCCGAGTTCGCCGTGCGCGCCGAGCCCGACGGCCATACCCTGTTGTTCACCACCATCGGCACCGGGGCGATGAACCACGCCGTCTACGGCGCGCGCATGCCCTGGCGCGTGGAGGAGATGGCCAGCGTCGGCCTCGTCACCCGCGTGCCCAACGTGCTGATGGCCCCCGCCGGGTCGCCCGTGCGCGACATGGCCGCCTTCATCGCCGCCGCGCGCGGGCGGGACGTGACCTACGGCTCGTCCGGCGTCGGCGGCTCGCCGCACGTGTGCATGGAGCTGATCGGCCAGGTGGCGGGGCTGAAGCTGACGCACGTGCCCTTCCGCGGCTCGGGCCCCATGCTGACGGAGCTGCTGGCCGGCAGGCTGGATTTCGGCATGGACAACATCCCCTCGGCGATCGGCCACATCCAGGGCGGGCGCATCCTGGCGCTCGCCATGACCGGCGCGCGCCGCGCCACCCTGCTGCCCGAGGTGCCGGTGGTGGCCGAGACCATCCCCGGCTTCGAGGCCACCGCCTGGTTCGGCGTGCAGGCCGGCGCGCGCAACCCGCCCGCCGCGCTGGCGCGGGTGGGGGCGGAGCTGGACGCCATCACGCGCGAACCCGCCTTCCTGGCCCGGCTGGCCGAGTTCGGCGCGGCCGGCCCGGCGCTGACGCCCGAGGGCGGCACCACGCCCGAGGCCTTCGCCGCCTTCGTGGCCGGCGAGGTCACGAAATGGGGCGAGGTGATCCGCCGCGCCGGAATCCGCGCCGAATAGCGACGGGTGCGCGGGTGGTGTATGGCCTCCGGCACCCATGCCGGAGGACCCGATGAGCATCACCCGCCGCCTTGCGCTGGCCCTGCCCGCGCTGATTCCCGCCGCCGCCCTCGCGCAGCCCTGGGCGCCGGCCCGCCCGGTGCGGATCATCGTGCCCTTCACCGGCGGCGGCGCCACCGACGCCACCGCGCGCATCCTGGCCGAGCGCCTGACGGCGGCCATGGGCCAGCCCGTGGTGGTGGACAACCGCCCCGGCGCCGGCGGCAACCTGGGCACCGACATGGTCGCCAAGGCCGATCCGGACGGGCACACGCTGCTGATGGGCACCATCGGCACCGCCTCCATCAACCAGTTCCTGTACCCGCGCCTGCCCTGGAACCCCCAGGCCGACCTGGCGCAGGTGGCGCTGGTGAACAGCGTGACCAACGCCATCATCGTGAACCCCGCCGTGCCGGCGAACACCCTGGCCGAGCTGCTGGCGCTGGCCCGCGCCCGGCCCGGCGCGCTGAACTACGCGACGCCCGGCAACGGCACCTCGGGCCACATGTGCGGCGAATACCTGAAGTTCCGCACGCGCACCGACCTCACCCACGTCCCCTTCCGCGGCACCGGGGCGCTGATGCCCGAGCTGCTGTCCGGGCGCGTCGAGGTGGCGGTGGACAACCTGCCCGCCTACATCCCGCACATCCGCGCGGGCGCGCTGCGCATCCTGGCGGTGACGAGCCGCGACCGCTGGTTCGCGGTGCCCGAGGCGCCGACGGTGGGCCAGTCGGGCGTGGAGGGCTTCGAGGCGGTGGCGTGGTTCGGCATCCAGGCGCCGGCGCGCACCCCCGCCCCCATCCTGGCGCGCTGGACGGAGGCGGTGCGCGCCGCCTGCGCCGAGCCTAGCGTGATCGCCCGCTTCCGCGAGATCGGCGCCGAGGGGACCTTCCTGGACGGCCCGGGCTTCGACCGCTTCATCGCCGCCGAGAACGAGAAGTGGCGCGAGGTGGTGCGGGTGGCCGGCATCCGGCTGGAATAGCGAAGGGGGGCCTGAGCCCCCCTTTCTAGAACTCGCGGCGCGGCGGCCTTCTGTCGCGCGGCGGGGGCGGGGGGGCGGCGAGGTCCGCCTCCAGCTCCTTGATCTTCGCCTTCACGCTGTCGCGCAGCGCGGGCGTGGCGTGCGGCTTCATGGAGGCCAGCACCTCCTTCAGGTCCCGCAGCTGCTTCTCCTTCTCCACGCGGGTGCGGGAGATGGGGCGGTTGTCCGAGAGTTGTCCTTCGCGGGAGCGCATGGCCGTCAGACCGAGAGCAGCAGGCGGCGGGGGTCCTCGATCGCGTCCTTCACGCGCACGAGGAAGGACACGGCCTCCTTCCCGTCCACGATCCGGTGGTCGTAGGACAGGGCCAGGTACATCATCGGCCGGATCTCCACCTTCCCGTTCACCGCCATCGGCCGCTCCTGGATCTTGTGCATGCCCAGGATGCCCGACTGCGGCGGGTTGAGGATCGGCGTGGACATCAGCGAGCCGTAGATGCCGCCATTGGTGATGGTGAAGGAACCGCCCGCCATCTCCTCCAGCTTCAGCTGGCCGTCGCGCACGCGCTTGCCGAAATCGGCGATGCGCTTCTCGATGTCCGCGAAGCCGAGGTCCTGGGCGTTGCGCAGCACGGGCACGACCAGGCCGTTCGGCCCGCCGACCGCGATGCCCATGTGGACGAACTGGCGGTAGATCAGCTCATCGCCCTCCATCTCGGCGTTCACGGCCGGGAACTCCTGGAGGGCGGCCACGCAGGCCTTCACGAAGAAGGACATGAAGCCGAGCTTCACGCCGTGCTTCTTCTCGAAGTGGTCCTTGTACTCGGCCCGCAGGCCCATCACCGCGCCCATGTCCACCTCGTTGAAGGTGGTGAGCATGGCGGCGGTGTTCTGCGCCTCCTTCAGCCGGCGCGCGATGGTGACGCGCAGGCGCGTCATCTTCACGCGCTCCTCGCCCGCCTCCAGGGCGCGGGCGGGCTTGGCGGCGGCGGGCGCGGCCTGCGCCGCGGCGGGGCGGGCGAGGAAGTCCAGCACGTCGCCCTTGGCGATGCGGCCATCCTTGGCGGAACCTTGGCCGACCTGCGCGGCGGAAACGTTGGCTTCCGCCATCAGCTTGGCCGCCGCCGGCAGCGGGGCGTGGGCCGAGGCGGCGGCGACGGAGCCGCCACCCGTGCCGGGCGCCTTGGCAGCGGCGTTGCCG
>JALHNW010000367.1:0-273 GCA_022843345.1 Rubritepida sp.
CCGCGCGCTGGATGCGGCGCAGGAGGCGGCGAACCGGGGCGGCGACAGCTTCGTTGCCCAGGACCGCCTGCTCCAGGGCCTCGCTGCGGCGGAAAGCCCGGCGGCGCGCGCGCTGAAGGCCGGCCGCGTCACGCCCGCCGCGCTGGAGAAGGCGATCGCCGACCTCCGCAAGGGCCGCCGGGTGGACAGCGCGACCGCCGAGGAGCAGTTCGACGCGCTGAAGAAATACGCCCGCGACCTCACCGAGGCGGCGCGCACCGGCAAGCTGGACCC
>JALHNW010000367.1:283-3128 GCA_022843345.1 Rubritepida sp.
GGCCCTGCGCATCGCCAAGGGCGACGTGCCGGAGGCGCTGAAGGACAAGCGTGTGATGGCGCTCGACCTCGGCGCCATGGTGGCCGGCGCCAAGTATCGCGGCGAGTTCGAGGAACGGCTGAAGGGCCTGCTGACCGAGGTGGAGGGGGCGGCCGGCAAGGTCATCCTGTTCATCGACGAGATGCACACCCTGATCGGCGCCGGCAAGGCGGATGGCGCCATGGACGCCTCCAACCTGCTGAAGCCGGCGCTCGCCCGGGGCGAGCTGCACTGCATCGGCGCCACGACGCTGGATGAGTACCGCAAGCACGTGGAGAAGGACGCCGCTTTGGCGCGGCGCTTCCAGCCGGTCTTCGTGGGCGAGCCGAGCGTGGAGGACACCGTGTCCATCCTGCGCGGCATCAAGGAGAAGTACGAGCTGCACCACGGCGTGCGCATCGCCGATGCCGCGCTGGTGGCGGCGGCGACGCTGAGCAACCGCTACATCACCGACCGCTTCCTGCCCGACAAGGCCATCGACCTGATGGACGAGGCGTCGAGCAGGCTGCGCATGCAGGTGGACAGCAAGCCCGAGGAGCTGGACGAGCTGGACCGCCGCGTCCTGCAGCTCAAGATCGAGCGTGAGGCGCTGCGCAAGGAGGAGGACGACGCCTCCCGCGACCGGCTGGGCAAGCTGGAAAAGGAACTGGCCGAGCTGGAGGAGCGCTCCTCCGCGATGACGGTCGCCTGGGAGGCGGAGAAGGGCAAGGTCGTCGAGAGCCAGAAGTGGAAGGAACAGCTCGACCAGGCCCGCACCGAGCAGGACCTGGCCGAGCGGCGCGGCGACCTGAACAAGGCGGCCGAGCTGCGCTACGGCACCATCCCCGACCTGGAGCGCAAGCTGGCGGCCTCGGCCGGCGATGGCGGGCGGCTGGTCAACCAGGCGGTGACCGAGGAGGGCATCGCCGCGGTGGTGAGCCGCTGGACCGGCGTGCCGGTGGAGAAGATGCTGGAAGGCGAGCGCGCCAAGCTGTTGCGCATGGAAGATGAGCTGCGCAAGCGCGTTGTGGGGCAGGAGGAGGCGCTGCAGGCCGTCTCCAAGGCCGTGCGGCGCGCGCGGGCAGGGTTGCAGGACCCGAACCGGCCGATCGGCTCCTTCCTGTTCCTCGGGCCGACGGGGGTGGGCAAGACGGAGCTGGTGAAGGCCCTGGCCGCCTTCCTGTTCGACGACGAGCGGGCGCTGACGCGCATCGACATGAGCGAGTTCATGGAAAAGCACGCGGTGGCCCGGCTGATCGGCGCCCCCCCGGGCTATGTCGGCTACGAGGAGGGCGGCACGCTGACCGAGGCGGTGCGCCGGCGCCCATACCAGGTGCTGCTCTTCGACGAAGTCGAGAAGGCGCATGAGGACGTGTTCAACGTGCTTCTCCAGGTGCTGGATGACGGCCGGCTGACGGATGGGCAGGGGCGGACGGTGGATTTCCGCAACTGCATCATCGTGCTGACCAGCAACCTCGGTGCCCAGGCGATCGCCGACCTGCCAGGGGAGGCCGACATCGAGGCGGCCCGCCCGGCGGTGATGCGGGCGGTGCGCGACCACTTCCGGCCGGAGTTCCTGAACCGGCTGGACGAGATCGTGCTGTTCCGCCGCCTGGGGCGGACGGACATGGACACGATCGTCACCATCCAGCTTGCGCATCTGCGCGGCCTGCTGGAGCAGCGGCAGCTGCGGCTGGAGCTGACGCCGGAGGCGACGGAATGGCTGGCAGAGGCGGGGTATGACCCGGTCTACGGGGCGCGGCCGCTGCGCCGGGTGATCCAGCGCAACCTGCAGGACAAGCTGGCCGAGCTGATCCTGTCCGGCGTGATGCCCGCTGATGGCGTGGTGCGCGCAGAGGTGTCGGATGACGCGTTGGTAGTGAATGCGGCGTGAATGACGAATGGGGGGCTGACATGCTTCAACTGCATGACACCCCCCATTGCCAGTTCGGCGAACCCCCGCTAAATCCCCGTTCACCGGCGGCGAGGTTGTCCTGAGGGGCGGACGGAGCGGCTGGTGGGACGGGACGGTTGATCTTGACTGGTTCGCGAGGGCTGGCTAGATTGGTTGTCTTGTTTTTCCTTGCCAGGACATGGTGGGGTTGATCTGGGCGGGCTTGCTGGGCCGGAAGGTTCGGGTGGGCTGGTCGCCTGGGTTTGTTGTTTGACAGTTGTATCTGTTGTGCAGTGATGAGTTTGTGCGTTTCCGAGTGGATTTTGGTTTGGTGACACGGCTTGTGTGCTGTGGTGCTGGCTGGGATTGGTACTTGGGGATCGTGCGGATGGTGTCGGGATGCGTGGTTGGCGCTGCTTGGCTGTGAGGCTGGGTTGGCGTTGTGCTGTGTGTCTGGGTGCTTGGGGCGTGGTTCCTGGGTGGTGGTTCTGGGATGGTGCCTGGCGTGGGCTGGTGTTGCGGAACATTGGGATTGGATGGGTTGGTCCTGGGCTGGCTTTGGCTGGCTTGTGGATGATGAACCTGAGAGTTTGATCCTGGCTCAGAGCGAACGCTGGCGGAATGCTTAACACATGCAAGTCGCACGGGCAGCAATGTCAGTGGCGGACGGGTGAGTAACGCGTAGGAACGTGTCCAGGGATGGGGGATAACGCCGGGAAACTGGCGCTAATACCGCATGTCTCCTGAGGGAGAAAGCCGCGAGGCGTCTTTGGAGCGGCCTGCGTCCGATTAGCTTGTTGGTTAGGTAATGGCTGACCAAGGCGACGATCGGTAGCTGGTCTGAGAGGATGATCAGCCACACTGGGACTGAGACACGGCCCAGACTCCTACGGGAGGCAGCAGTGGGGAATATTGGACAATGGGCGAAAGCCT
>JALHNW010000368.1 GCA_022843345.1 Rubritepida sp.
GTGGTGGCCGCCCTGCTCTGGGCCGTGCTGGCCGAAGGCGAGCGCCCGGCGCCGCTGGACGCGCTGGCCGTGCTGCTGCTGCTGGGGGGCTCCGCGCTGCTGCTGCGCGGGTGACTTCCGGGCGCGCCGATCGTTGGGCATTGTGTCAGGGATCAACGGGAAGGTTCGGAATGGCGCGTTACCTGGTGTCGGGCGGGGCCGGCTATGTCGGCTCGCATGTGGTGCTCACCCTGCTGGATGCGGGGCATGAGGTGGTGGTGCTGGACGACCTCAGCACCGGTCATGCCGGCGCGTTGCAGGAGGGCGTGCCCTTCGTGAAGGCCTCGCTCGCCGACCGCGCGGCGCTGGACGAGGTCTTCGCCAATTGGCGCTTCGACGCCGTGTTCCACCTCGCCGCGCTGTCCCTGGTGGGCGACAGCATGAAGGAGCCGCTGCGCTACTGCCGCGAGAACCTGTCCAACAGCATCAACCTGGCCGAGGCGGCGGTGAAGGCCGGCTGCATGAAGTACGTGCTGTCCTCCACGGCGGCCGTGTTCGGCGTGCCGCGGGAGGTGCCGATCACGGAGGCCGCACCCACCACGCCCGTGAACCCCTACGGCCTTTCCAAGCTGATGATGGAGCAGGCGCTGGCCTGGGCGGAATCCGCGCATGGCTTGCGCTCGGCCTGCCTGCGCTACTTCAACGCGGCCGGGGCCGACCCCAAGGGCCGCGCGGGCGAGGACCACGAGCCGGAGACGCACCTGATCCCGCGCGCCATCCTGGCCACGCTGGGCCGGCTGCCGCCGCTGCACGTCTTCGGCACCGACTATGAGACGCCCGACGGCACGGCGATCCGCGACTACGTCCACGTGATGGACCTCGCCGCCGCCCACGTCGCCGTGCTGCCGCGCCTGGATGGGGGCTCGGTGCGCTACAACCTGGGCAACGGCCGCGGTTCCTCCGTGCGCGAGGTGATGGCGGCCGTCGAGCGCGTCTCGGGCCGCAAGGTCCCGCACGAGGACGGGCCGCGCCGGGCGGGCGACCCGCCGGTGCTGGTCGCCTCCTCCGCCCGCATGATGGCGGAGACGGGCTGGCGCCCGCGCTACCCGGAGCTGGACCGCATCGTGCAGACGGCCTGGGAGTGGCACGTGAAGCACCCGGCCGGCTACGGCGTGCGGCAGGCCGCCTGAACCGCTGGCGGGGCGGGCCGCGCCTGCCTACCCTGCCGCCGGAAAGGGGCACCCCGCATGGACCGATTCTTCGGGCTTTCCGCCCATGGCACCACGGTGCGGACGGAGGCGCTGGCCGGCGCCACCACCTTCCTCACCATGGCCTACATCCTGGTGGTGAACCCCTCCATCCTGGCCGCCGCCGGCATTGACCAGGGGGCGGCCTTCGTCGCCACCTGCCTGGCGGCGGCGATCGGCTCGGCGCTGATGGGGCTGGTGGCGAACTACCCGATCGCCCTCGCCCCCGGGATGGGGCTGAACGCCTTCTTCGCCTTCGGGGTGGTGCTGGGCATGGGCATCCCCTGGCAGGTGGCGCTGGGGGCGGTGTTCGTGGCGGGGATGCTGTTCTTCCTCGTCTCCGTGCTGCGGGTGCGCGAGTGGCTGATCGGCGGCATACCGCTCTCGCTCAAGCTGGGGATCGCCGCGGGGATCGGCGCCTTCCTCGGGCTGATCGGGCTGAAGAACCTGGGCCTGGTGGTGGCCAACCCGGCGACGCTGGTGGGCATGGGCGCCTTCACCGCGCCCGTGCTGCTGGGCTGCGGCGGGCTCGTGCTGATCGCCGCGCTTTCCGCCAGGAACGTGCCGGGAGCGGTGCTCATCGGCATCGCGGCCACGGCGCTGGCGGGGGTGCCGCTGGGGCTGACCACCGTGCAGGGCGTGGTGGCCATGCCGCCCTCGCTGGCCCCGACCTTCCTGCAGCTGGACATCGCGGGGGCCTTGCAGGCCGGGCTGCTGGGCGTCGTCTTCACCTTCTTCCTGGTGGATTTGCTGGACAACACGGGCACGCTGATCGCCACCACCCACCGCGCCGGGCTGATGAAGGCCGACGGTACCGTGCCGCGGCTTGGCCGGGCGCTGGTGGCCGACAGCGGGGGCGCGATGATGGGCGCGGTGCTGGGCACCTCCACCACCGTGTCCTACATCGAGAGCGCCTCGGGCATCCAGCAGGGCGGGCGGACGGGGCTGACGGCGGTGGTGGTGGCCGTGCTGTTCCTGCTGGCGCTGTTCCTCGCGCCGCTGGCCGCCTCCGTGCCCGCCTGGGCCACGGCGCCGGCGCTGGTCTTCGTCGCCTGCCTGATGGCCCAGGCGCTGCGCGGGCTGGATTGGGCGGACGAGACGGAATACCTGCCCGCGATCCTCACCATGCTGGCGATGCCCTTCACCTTCTCCATCGCCACCGGCATCGGGCTGGGCTTCGTCGCCTACGCCGCCATCAAGGCGCTGGCCGGCCGCGCGCGCGAGGTGCACGGCGCGGTGTGGCTGCTGGCCGCGCTGTGCGTGGCGAAGTTCGCGTTGGGATGAGGCATCCCGTCGCGCTGGCGCCTTTGCGCCACCCGGCCTTCCGCATGCTGTGGCTGGCCAACCTGGTCGGCAACACGGGGCTGTTCATCCAGAACACCGCCGCCGGCTGGCTGATGACCAGCCTGAGCGGCGACCCGCTGATGGTCTCGCTGGTGCAGGCGGCCTCCATGCTGCCCGTGTTCCTGCTGGCGTTGCCGGCCGGCGCGCTGGCCGACATCCTGGACCGGCGGCACTTCCTCATCGGCGCGCAGCTGTGGATGACGGCCGTGGCGCTCGCCCTGTGCGTGCTGAGCTGGGCGGACGCGCTGGGCCCCTGGGGGCTGGTGGCGCTGACCTTCGCGCTGGGCGCGGGGCTGGCGATGAACTTCCCCGCCTGGGGCGCCACGACGCCCGAGCTGGTCCCGCGCGAGGACCTGGTGGGCGCCATCGCGCTCAACGGCATCGGCTTCAACATCACCCGCGCCATCGGCCCGGCGCTGGGGGGTCTGGTGATCGCCTGGGGGGGGCGTGGGCGCGGCCTTCGCGCTGAACGCGGCCCTGATCCTGCCGCTGGTCTGGGCGCTGGTGGCCTGGAAGCGCGAGGCCACGCATTCGCGCCTGCCGCGCGAACGGCTGGC
>JALHNW010000369.1 GCA_022843345.1 Rubritepida sp.
AACGGCAGGGCGGCGGAGGGGATGGCGGCGGGCGGCCAGGGCGGGCGCCGGCAAGGCCAGCGCGCCGAGGGCGCCCAGGAACAGGCGTCGTGACGGCAATGATCGGGCTCTCGCGTCGGGTGGGGGTCACATGACCCCATCCGCGCATCTTATGAATCGGGATGAATGCGGATTCCCCCTACCGGAGGTTCAGCACCCGCGGCGGCGTGAAGAAGGGGTTGGCGACGCCGTTCTGCCGCTCCAGCGGCTCGAGGATCATCCAGGAGCGGCCGCGCACGAAGGGCGCCGCCCCGGACGCCACGCGCGGCATGGACACCTCGCCGTCGCCCTCGCCGCTGCGCCGGTCCCACGTCCGCACCGCACCGGTGTCGAGGTGGATCCAGGTGGCGTAGGCGCCGACGCCGCCGGCCTTCATGGCCTTCGCCGCCTCGATGGCCTCGCCCAGCTTGTCGCGCCCCAGCCAGATGTCCACGGCCTTCGCCTGGAGGTGCTGGCTGTCGGCGGCACCCCCCACCAGCGCGTTGGTGCGCGCCGAGCGGTAGCCGGAGACGCAGGCGAACTGCCCCACCCCCACCCGCCGGCCGAGCTGCCAGAGCTGGTCCAGCAGCGCCGGGTCGAAGGGCCGGCTCTCGCGGGCGCGCCAGTCGCCGCACACCTCGCTGAAATCGGCGATGGCGGCGGGGTCGTAGCCGCGCGGGCCGCTGTAGGGGCCGCGGAACCACGCCCCGGTATGGGCGAACTGCACCGCCAGGCGGCGCGCCTCACGCGGCATGGCGGGCGTGGCCAGCGCCGCGCCGGGCAGCGCGGCGGCACCGATTATGCCGCCGATGAACGAACGTCGTCTCAGCAAGCCAATGGTTCCCTGGTCAATCCCGAATGGTCCACGCATGCGCAGCGCCATGTAATGCCTGCGCGCGCGGAAGTCACCGTGCCACGCGTGGGAAGCCGATGACTTCCCTGGACGCCGCGCGTCATGCAGGATGGGCGCGCAAGGAGAGACGCATGACCACCGAATCCGCCATCACCGCCTGGCTGGCCACGCAACAGGGGCCGATGCTCCAGGCGCTGGAGGCGATGGTCAACACCGATGGCGGCTCCTATGACAAGGCCGGCGTGGACGCGGTGGGCAGCCAGATCCGCGCCTTCTGCGAAGGCCACGGCCTGGCGGTGGAGGCCACGCCCGGGGCGCTGCACGGCGACTGCCTGCGCGCCACCCTGCCGCACGCCGGCGCCGCCAAGGCGCGCGGCAACCGCGCCGAGCAGATCGTCCTCATGGGCCACCGCGACACCGTCTTCCCCAAGGGCGAGCCGCAGCGCCGGCCCTTCCGCGTCGAGGATGGCCGCGCCTACGGCCCCGGCGTGGCCGACATGAAGGCCGGGCTGGTGATGAACATGTTCGTGCTCGCCGCCTTCGCGAAGCATGGCGGCGCCCCCGGCCCCCTGGTCGGCCTGTTCACCGGCGACGAGGAGATCGGCTCGCCCGAGGGCCGAGCCGTGATCGAGCAGCAGGCGCGCGACGCCCGCGTGGTGTTCAACAGCGAGCCGGGCCGGCCCGGCAACGGCGTCGTCACCGGCCGCAAGGGCGGCGTCTTCATGGCCGTGGAGATCGAGGGCAAGGCCGCGCACTCGGGGGGCAACTTCGAGGCCGGCATCAGCGCCATCGGCGAGCTGGCGCACAAGGTCACCGCCATCCACGCCCTGACGGACCTCGCGCGCGGCATCACGCTCAACGTCGGGTTGGTGTCGGGCGGGCAGAGCGTCAACACCGTGGCCCCCCACGCCCAGCTCCAGATAGACCTGCGCTACGTGAACCCCGAGGACCGCGCCGAGGTGATGGCGGCCATCGAGGCCATCGTGGCCAAGGCCCACATCCCCGGCACGAAGGCGCGCCTCGTCATCAAGGGCGAGTTCCTGCCGCTGACGCAGGACGACGCCGCGAAGCGCCTCTTCGCGCTGTACCGCGACGCCTCCGACGCCCCGCCCGAGGGCGTGTTCAGCGGCGGCTGCGCCGATTCCGGCTTCACGGCGGCCCAGGGCGCGCCGACCATCTGCGCCGTCGGCCCGATCGGCGGCAACGCGCACAGCCCGGAGGAATGGCTGGATGTCGCCTCCCTGGTGCCGCGCGCCCAGGCGCTGGCGCGCGCCATCATGCGGCTGGATTCCGCCGGGCTGTGACGGCGCCGCGCGCCCTGCGTATAAGGTGCTGATGGACCTGCCCGTCCAAGTCCCGGCCCCCTTCTCGCTGGCGCGCCCCGCGCAGCGCCTGGCGCCGCTCGTGCTCGTCTCCGCCCACAGCGGCCGCCATTACCCCGACGCGTTCCTGGCGGCCGCCCGGCTGGACCCGCTCTCGCTCCGCAAGAGCGAGGACGCCTTCGTGGAGGAGCTGTTCTCCGCCGCCCCCGCGCTCGGCCTGCCGCTGCTGGCCGCCGAGTTCCCCCGCGCCTGGTGCGACCTGAACCGCGAGCCCTGGGAGCTGGACCCGGGCATGTTCGACGCCCCGCTGCCATCCTGGGTGAACAGCGCCTCCCCGCGCGTCGGCGCCGGGCTGGGCACCATCGCGCGCATCGTGGCGACCGGCGAGCCGATCTACCGCCGCCGCCTGTCCTTCCCCGAGGCCGAGCAGCGCGTGCGCGGCTGCTGGGAGCCCTTCCACGAGGCGCTGCGCGGCCTGATCGGCGAGACGGTGCGCCGCTTCGGCGCGTGCCTGGTGCTGGACTGCCACTCCATGCCCAGCCACCCGGGCGGCCCGCCCCTGCCCGACATCGTGCTGGGCGACGCGCACGGCACGGCGGCCAACCCGCGCGCCGTGCGGGCCGTGGAGGCGTCGCTCCAGCGCCTCGGCCTGTCCCTGCGGCGCAACGACCCCTATGCCGGCGGCTACATCACCCGCGCCTACGGCAAGCCGCGCGAGGGCGTGCACGTCGTGCAGCTCGAGATCGCGCGCAGCCTCTACATGGACGAGGCGCGGATCGAGCGCGCCGCCGGCTTCGCCCCGCTGCGCGCCAGCCTCACCCGCTTCCTGGGCGAGATGACGGCGCAGGACTGGTCCCTGCTGGGCTAGGCTTCCAGCGCCAGCGCGCCCTCGCCGGCCCGCCAGGTCAGCGCCCAGGGCCCG
>JALHNW010000370.1 GCA_022843345.1 Rubritepida sp.
GCTCGGGCGTGGGGGGCGCGGGCACCGGTGCGGGGGCCGGGCGCGGGGTCGGCACCTCGCCCTGCGCGGTCTGCGCGGGGGCGACGAGCTCGACGGAGATCGCCTGCTCCCTCGGCTCCACGATCCGCTCGCGGTCGAGGTCGAGCAGCATCAGCCCGAACAGCAAGGCGTGCAGGCCGAAGGAAGCGCCCAGGAACCGGCGGAACCGCGACTCGTCCATCGCGGCGGCTCAGCGGCGCGGCGGCGGGGCCGGGCGCTGGGCGGCGGGCGCGGTGGCGTTGGACTGCTCGGCCAGCAGGGCCACGCGGGTGAAGCCGCCGGCGCTGATCGTGCCCATCACCTCCATGACGCGCCCGTAGGAGATCGAGCGGTCGCCGCGCACGAAGATGCGGCGCTCCGGCTGGCCCTGCGGCTGGTTCGCGGCGATGGCGCGCAGGCGCTCCACCAGCGAGGCCAGCTCCACCTCCGTCTCCTGCAGGAAGATGCGGCCCTGCGGGTCCACGCTGATGGTCAGCGGCTCCTGCTCCTGGTTCAGCGGCTGGGCGGTGGTGCGCGGCAGGTCCACCGGCACGCCGGAGGTCATCATGGGGGCGGCCACCATGAAGATGATCAGCAGCACCAGCATCACGTCCACGAAGGGGGTGACGTTGATCTCCGCCATGGGACGGTAGCGCCGGCCGGGGCGGCCGCCGCGGCCCATCATCGGCCCGGCCACGGCCCTATTCCGCCGCCAGCTTGGGGGTGGCCGCGGCCTCGGTCTGGCGGGCCAGGATGGCGCCGAACTCGGCCGAGAAGGCCTCCATGCGCCCGGCGAACTTCGCGAGGTTCGAGCCCAGCATGTTGTACAGCAGCACGGCCGGGATGGCGGCGACCAGGCCGATGGCGGTGGCGAAGAGCGCCTCGGCGATGCCGGGCGCCACCACGGCCAGGTTGGTGTTCTGCATCCCCGCGATGGCGGTGAAGGAGTTCATGATGCCCCACACCGTGCCGAACAGCCCGATGAAGGGCGCGGCCGAGCCGGTGTTGGCCAGGAAGGTCATGCGCTTCTCCAGCCGCTCCATCTCGCGGCCGATGGTCACGCCCATGGCGCGCTCCACGCGCTCCTTCGTGCCGGCCACCATCATGGCGCCCGAGGCGCCCTCGGTGGAGCGGCGCCATTCGCGCATGCCGGCGCTGAACACGGCGGCGAAGGGGTGGGTCGGCTGCTCGCCCTCGCGGCGGAACAGCTCGTCCAGGCTGCCGCCGGACCAGAAGCGGTCCTCGAAGGCGTCCGCCTCGGCGCGCGCCTTGCGCAGCGCCACGAACTTCTCGAAGGCGATGGCCCAGACATAGACGGAGGCGAGCAGGAGGAGGACCATGACGGCCTTCACCACCCAGTCCGCCTGCATGAACAGGCCCCAGAGCGACATGTCGTGCGCGGCGGCGGCCAGCGGCGCGGAAGTGACAGGGTTCACCGGGCAGAGCCTCCATCAATGACGCGCGCACGCAGCGCGCCCAGCCAGGGTTCGGGCAGCCGCCTGGGGGCCAGGCTCGCCGCATCCACGCAGGCGAGCGTCACCTCCAGCACGGCCAAGCCTTTCTCCCCGCGCCGCACCTCCTGCACCAGCTGCACGGAAGCGCCCGCGCGGAGGATGCCGGTGCGGACCACCAGCAGGTCGTCCAGCCGCGCCGGGCGTGCATACTCCACCGCGAGGCGCTTCACCACCAGGAAGCAGCCATGAATTCGCTGCATGTCGGAATGCGGCAGGCCGATGTCGCGCAGGCTTTCGGTCCGCGCCCGTTCCGCCCAGCGCAGGTAGCTCGCGTGGTAGGCGACGCCGCCGGCATCCGTGTCCTCGAAGTACACGCGGATGGGGAAGAGGTGGCTCATGCGTCGAACAGGTCGGCGGGCGGGCGGTCGTCGGGCGGCGTCAGCCCGAGGTGGCGCCAGCCGGGGTCGCCCAGGACGCGGCCGCGGGGCGTGCGGAGCACCAGGCCTTCCTGGATCAGGAAGGGTTCCACCACGTCCTCCAGCGTGTCCCGGCTCTCGCTCAGGGCGGCGGCCAGGGTCTCCACGCCCACGGGGCCGCCGCGGTGGTGCTCGGCGATGCGGCGCAGGTAGCGGCGGTCCATCGCGTCCAGGCCCTTGGCGTCAACCTCCAGCCGGGCCAACGCGCCGTCCACCATCGCGCGGTCGGCCACCACGCCGCCCACGGCCGCGAAGTCGCGGATGCGGCGCAGCAGGCGGCCGGCGATGCGCGGGGTGCCGCGGGAGCGGTTGGCGATCTCGCGCGCGCCGTCCTCATGCAGGGCGAAGCCCAGCTTCATCGCCCCGCGCGAGACGATCTTCAGCAGCTCCTCGGGCGTGTAGAGGTTCAGCCGCAGCGGGATGCCGAAGCGGTCGCGCAGCGGCGTGCTCAGCAGGCCCGAGCGCGTGGTGGCCCCCACCAGGGTGAAGGGCGGCAGGTCGATGCGGACCGTGCGCGCGGCCGGCCCCTCGCCGATGATGAGGTCCAGCTGGAAATCCTCCATCGCCGGGTAGAGGGTTTCCTCGATGGCAGGCTGGAGGCGGTGGATCTCATCCACGAACAGCACGTCGCGCGGCTGGAGGTTGGTGAGGATCGCCGCCAGGTCGCCCGCCCGTTGCAGCACGGGACCGGAGGTGGCGCGGAAGCCCACGCCGAGCTCGCGCGCCACGATCTGCGCCAGCGTCGTCTTGCCCAGGCCGGGGGGGCCGTGCAGCAGGACATGGTCCAGCGCCTCGCCCCGCGCGCCGGCGGCCTGGATGAAGACCTCCAGGTTCTCGCGCGAGCGCTGCTGGCCGGTGAAGTCGGACAGGCGCTGGGGGCGCAGGCTGGTTTCGCCGGAATCCTCCTCCTGCCGGCGGGCGGAGGACAGGCGCTCGGTGTCAGGCATGGGGGAACATATAGGGCACGTAGGGCCGTTCCGCTATCGCGCGGTTTCGCGCAGCGCCGCCGTCAGCAGCGCGTTCAGCGGCGCATCCTCGCCCAGCGCCGCCTGCGCCTTGGCCACCGCGCGTTCCGCCTCCGGCCGCTTCAGGCCGAGGTTGAGCAGCGCGCTCACCGCATCCCCGGCCGCGCCGGCGGTGGGGGCCGCGGCGACGGCGCCCCCCTC
>JALHNW010000371.1 GCA_022843345.1 Rubritepida sp.
CCGGTTCGCGGGCGGCCGCTCAGGCCGCCCGCAGCCGCTCGTCGCGCCGCCGCAGCAGCGCGATTGCGGGCAGGGCGAGCAGCACCATCCACGCCTTGCCGATCACCTGCCCCGACAGGTAGTCCAGCGACCCAAAGGCCAGCCAGAGGAACACCACGCTGTCCACCACCAGCCCCACGGCGGAGGAGGCCAGCACCGCCCGCATCAGCCCCCGCCGCTGCAAGGGGGTGTAGACCCCCAGGTCGGCCAGCTCGCCCAGCAGGAAGGCGGCGGCCGAGGCCAGCACCAGCGTCGGCGGCGCCAGCAAGGCCGAGAGCGCGCAGCCCGCCGCGATCGCCCCCACCGCCCAGCTGACTCCCAGCCGCCGCTGCACCAGGTCCCGCAGCACCAGCGCCAGCCCGATCATCAGCACGCCCGAGGGCGCCATCACCCCAGGTGCCACCGGGATCAGGCAGGGCCCCTGCGGCACGCAGGCGGTGCCGGCGTTGCCGATCAGCCAGTTGGCCGCGGGGATGCAGAGCGCGAAGCCCGCGAGGAACAGGAAGCCTTCAAGGCGCCGGGTCGTCATGGCCGGTCGCATAGGCCGCCCAGCCCCTGGCGCGCAAGTCGCAGGCCGGGCAGGCGCCGCAGCCGCCGCCCCAGGGGCGGGGCGTGCGCTCGCCGCGGTAGCAGGAATGGCTGTCGCGCCGGATCAGCTCCACCAGCGCATCGCCGCCCAGCTCGTGGGCCAGCGCCCAGGTGGCCCGCTTGTCGCGCCACATCAGGGGCGCGTGCAGCACCAGCCGCGCGTCCAGCCCCAGGTTGAGCGCCACCTGCATGGCCTTCACCGTGTCGTCTCGGCAATCAGGGTAGCCGGAGTAGTCCGTCTCGCACACCCCCAGCACGATGTGCCGCAGCCCCCGCCGCCAGGCCAGCGCGGCGGCCAGCGCCAGGAACACCAGGTTGCGCCCCGGCACGAAGGTGGAGGGCAGGCCATTGGCCGCCACCGTGATCTCCGCCTCGCGGGTTAGCGCCGTCTCGCTGATATCGCCCAACACCGGCAGCGCGAGCACGTGGTCCGGCCCCAGCCGGGGCGATGCCATGCCGTCGCGCAGCGCCGCGCGGCAATTGAGTTCCACCCGGTGCCGCTGGCCGTAGTCGAAGCCCAGCGTCTCGACGCGCCCGAACTCGCGCAGCGCCCAGGCCAGGCAGGTGGCGCTGTCCTGCCCGCCGCTGAACAGCACCAGCGCGCCGTCACCCATCGCCCAGCTCCATCGCCGCCCATCGCCCCGCCTCGGCCACCACCGGGTCGGCGTCGCGCGCCAGGTCCTGCGCCACCGGCCGCAGCGCCGCATCCCCGCTGTTGCCGATGGCGATGGCCACGTTGCGCCGCCAGCGCCCGATGCCGATGCGCTTCACCGGCGAGCCGGAGAAGCGCGCGCGGAACCCCGCATCATCCAGCGCCGCCAGCTCGGCCAGCGGCGGCGCCCGTTCGCCGCGCGGCGCGAAGCGCATCTCGCGGCTGGCGCGGGCGAACTTGTTCCACGGGCAGGCGGCCAGGCAGTCGTCGCAGCCATAGACGCGGTTGCCCATGGCGCGGCGGAACTCGTGCGGGATCGGCCCGCGATGCTCGATGGACAGGTAGGAAAGGCAGCGCCGCGCATCCAGCCGGAACGGGGCCGGGAAGGCCGCGGTGGGGCACGCGTCCAGGCAGGCGGTGCAGCTGCCGCAATGCTCGCGCGCCGCCTCGTCGGGCTCGATGGCCAGCGCCGTGTAGATCTCGCCCAGGAACAGCCAGTTGCCCCATTCGCGCGACAGCAGGTTGGTGTGCTTGCCCTGCCAGCCCAGGCCGGCCTGCTGCGCCAACGGCTTCTCCATCACCGGCGCGGTGTCCACGAACACCTTCAGCGGCACGCCCTTGAACCGCGCCGCCATCCACTGCCCCAGCGCCTTCAGCCGGCCCTTCACCACATCGTGGTAATCCCGCCCCTGCGCGTAGCAGGAGATGGTGGCGCGCCCCCGCCACCCCACGCTCTCCATCGGGTCAAAGGAAGGCGCGTAGTTGGTGCCGAGCACGATCACGCTCACCGCCTCCGGCCACAGCGCCCTGGGCTGCGCGCGTTGGTCGGCGCGGCGCTCCATCCAGTCCATCGTGCCGTGCGCGCCAGCGGCAAGGAAGGCGTCCAGCCGCGCGCGGGCCTCGGGCGGCAGGGTGGCGGCGGTGAAGCGCACCGCGTCGAAGCCCAGCCGCAGGGCTTCCGCGCGGATGGCGTCCTTCACGCCGGCAGGATGGCGGTCGCCTCGATCTCCACCATGGCCTCCGCCTCCACCAGCGCCACCACCTGCACCAGCGTCATCGCCGGGAAGTGGCGGCCCATCACGGCGCGGTAGGCCGGCCCCAGCTCGGCCAGCGAGTTGCGGTAGGCGGCGATGTCGGT
Organism: Rubritepida sp.; assembly: GCA_022843345.1. GTDB lineage: Bacteria > Pseudomonadota > Alphaproteobacteria > Acetobacterales > Acetobacteraceae > Roseococcus. The sequence goes on from JALHNW010000371.1 coordinate 2,418, forward strand.
GACGTACCAGGTCAGCCGCGCCACGTGCTCCGCCCGCCCGCCCGCCTCGGCCAGCACGGCGAGGATGTTCGCCAGCGCCTGCCGCACCTGCGCCACGAAGCCCTCGGCGAAGCGCCCCTGCGCGTCCCAGCCGATCTGCCCGCCCAGCAGCACGACGCGCCCCTCGCCCATCAAGGCGTTGGAGTAGCCCTTGGGGGCGGGCCAGCCCTTGGGATGCAGCGAGGTGAGGCTCATGGCACGCCGCTTGTGGCCAATGACGGCGCCTCGCGCAAGGCGAAGCGCTGGAGCTTGCCCGTTCCGGTGCGCGGCAGCGCGTCGCGGAACTCGACCCGGCGCGGATACTTGTAGGGCGCGATCTGCGCCTTCACGTGCTCCTGCAGCGCGCGGCGCGTGGCGTCGTCCGCCGGCACCCCCTCGTGCAGCACAACGAAGGCGGCCACCACCATGCCCCGCTCGGGGTCCGGCGTGCCGATCACGCCCGCTTCCTTCACCCAGGGGTGCGACAGCAGCGCCGCCTCCACCTCCGGGCCGGCGATGTTGTAGCCGCTGCTGACGATCATGTCGTCGTTGCGCGCCTGGTAGAAGAAGTAGCCGTCGGCGTCCTGCACGAAGGTGTCGCCCGTGATGTTCCACCCGCCCTGCACGTAGTTGCGCTGCCGCGGGTCGGCCAGGTA
>JALHNW010000372.1 GCA_022843345.1 Rubritepida sp.
TGGCCGCCGCGCTGCACCGGGCGCTGGCGGCGTGAGGGTGCTGGTCACGCAGTCCAACTTCCTGCCCTGGCGCGGCTGGTTCGCCATGCTGGCCCGCGCCGATGCCTGGGTGGTGCTGGACAGCGTGCAGTTCACCCGGCGCGACTGGCGCAGCCGCAACCGCATCCGCACCGATGCCGGCACCGCCTGGATCAGCCTGCCGGTGGAAAGCGCCGGGCGGTTCCACCAGCCGGTGGACCGCGTGCGGATCGCCGATGCGCGCTGGGCGGAGGCGCTGGTCGCGCGCCTGTCCGCCGCCTATCGCCGGGCGCCGCATGCGCCGACGGAACTGCCCTGGATCGCGGGGCTGCTGCGCGGGGTGGCGGGTGAGCCGATGCTGTCGGCGGTGAACGTGGCGCTGACGGTGGCGCTGGCCGCGCGGCTGGGCGTGGCCCGCCCGGTGCTGCGCGACGTGGACCTGCTGCCGCGCGATGCGCTGGGCGCGATGGATGCCTCCGAACGGCTGGCGGCGCTGGCAGCGGCGGCGGGCGGCACGCGCTATCTCACAGGGCCGGCGGCGCGGGCCTACCTGGACCCTGCGCCCTTCGCGAAGCGCGGTATCGCCGTGGACTGGATGGACTACGGCGGGCTGCCGCCCTACCCGCAATGCCATGGCGGATGGGAGCCGGCGGTGAGCGTGGCGGACATGCTGCTGAATGGTGGAATGGTGGGCGCGACAGGGATTGAACCTGTGACCCCTGCCGTGTGAAGGCAGTGCTCTCCCGCTGAGCTACGCGCCCGGTGCCATGCGGTGAGGCGCTGTTTGGCCGCACCCGCGGCTTGTGTCAAGCACCGGCAGACCCACCTGAAGCAGGTGAAGGCATCCATCCCCCTCCTGGCGGCGCTGCTCGCCTGGCCGGCCGCGGCCGCGCCCTGGCGGGCTGAATACGCCCTTTCCGTCGCCGGCGTGACGGTGATGGAGGCGCAGGTGATGTTCGACCTCGACGGCCCCGGCTACCGCGTCGAATCGCGCGTGCGCTCGCGCGGCCTCGCCACCCTCGTCGCCAGCGGCAACCAGGTGACCCGCGCCGAGGGCGGCTGGCGTGGCGGCAACCCGGCCCCCCGCCGGTACGAGACCCAGGGCCAGTGGCGCGGCGGCGCGCGCCACACCATCCTGGACTACGCGGGCGGCACCCCGCGCATCACCACCCTCCTCCCGACGGAGGACATGCCCCGCACCCCGGTGCCGGAGGAAGCCCTGCCCGGCACGCTGGACGCGCTGTCCATCCTCGCCATGGTGACCCGCCAGGTCGGCGCCACCGCGCGCTGCGAGGGGTCGGCCCGCATGTTCGACGGCCGGCGCCTCACCGCCTTCAGCGCCCGGACGGTCGGCCAGACGCCGCAAGGCCTGCAATGCGAGGTGGAAAGCCGCCACCTCGCCGGCATACCCACGGAGCGCGACGTGGCCCAGGCGCAGCAGCCGCAGCGCCTGCAGGTGTGGTTCGTCCGGCCCGTCGCCGATGGGCCGGCGGTGCCGCGGCAGGTGGAGCTGTCCTCGCGCTGGTGGGGGCGGATCGAGGCGAACCTGCTGAGGCTGGAACCCGCCACGCCGCAGTGATATAATGTAACATGCTTACCCGCCGCGCGCTGCCCCTCCTCGCCCTCCCCGCCCTCGCCCAGGCGCAGGACCGCCCGGTGGCCGTGGCCTCCTTCTCCATCCTCGGCGACCTCGCCCGGCAGGTGGCAGGCGAGGGCTGGACGATCCGCGTGCTGGCCGGGCCGGACGTGGACGCGCACCATTTCCAGCCCCGCCCATCCGACGCGCAGCTGGTGCGCGGCGCCCAGGTCGCCATCCGCAACGGCGCCGGCTTCGACGGGTGGTTCGACCGGCTGCTGCGCGGCGCCGGCTTCCGCGGCCGCCTGGTCACCGCAACCGATGGGCTGCCGCTTCTCCGCGCCGCGCCGGGCGGCCACGCGCATGGCGGGCAGGACCCGCATGGCTGGCAGGACGTGCGGCTCGCCATGGGCTACGCGCGCGCGGTCGCCGCCGCGCTGGGCACCGACCCCGCGCCCTTCCTGGCGCGGCTGGACGCGCTGCATGGCTGGATCACGGCGCAGTTCGCCCCCATCCCGCCGGCGCGGCGCGTCGTCGTGACCTCGCACGACGCCTTCGCCCATTACGGCGCCGCCTACGGGGTCCGCTTCCTGGCTCCCGCCGGCGTCTCGACCTCCGCCGAGCCCTCGGCCCAGCAGGTCGGCGCGCTGATCCGCCAGATCCGGGCCGAGCGCATCACCGCCGTCTTCCTGGAGAACATGGGCAACCCTGCCACCCTGCGCCGCCTGGCCGAGGAGGCCGGCGTCACCATTCGCGGGCGCCTCCACGCCGACGCGCTGTCCGCCCCCGACGGCCCGGCCGCGACCTACGAGGCGATGATGGGCCACAATACGACCCTGCTCGCCGCCGCCATGCGCGATGGCGCGGGCTGACCTCGCCGCGCTGCGCGAGGAGCAGCGGGCGCTGGCCGCGCGCGCCGTCACGAGGGACGCCCTCGGCCCGGTGCGCCGCATCGCGGGCTTGGACATCTCCGCCAGCCGGTTCGAGGGCGAGGTGCACGCCGCCATCGTGGTGCTGGACTGGCCCTCGCTGGAGGAGGTCTGCCGGGCCGGCGCCTCGCAGGCGGCCCCCCTGCCCTACCTCACCGGCCTGCTGGGCTTCCGCGAGGTGCCGGCCGCCGTCGCCGCCTGGGACGCGCTCCCGGAGAAGCCGGACCTGCTGTTCGTGGATGGCCAGGGGCTGGAGCACCCTCGCCGCTGCGGAGTCGCCACCCACCTGGGCGTGACGCTGGACGTGCCGGCGATCGGCGTCGCCAAGTCGCGCCTGTGCGGCACCTGGCCGGAGCTGCCGCCGGAACCGGGCAGCGCGGTGCCCATCACCGACCGTGGCGAGGTGGTGGGGATGCTTCTGCGCTCGCGCCTGCGGGCGAAGCCGGTCCACGTCTCGGTGGGGCACCGCGTCGGGCTGGATACGGCGCTGGACTGGGTGCGCGACACGCTGCGCGGCCGCCGCCTGCCGGAGCCGACGCGCCGCGCGCATGACGCGGCGGCGCTG
>JALHNW010000373.1 GCA_022843345.1 Rubritepida sp.
AGGACGCCCTGCGCGACGCCTGGCGGGCCGGCCGGCGGCGCGACGCCGCGGCGGGCGCGACGCTCACCGGGCCGCACCGGATGGAGCTGGGCTTCACCCATGCAGGCAAGGACATCCCCGCCGCCCTGTGCTCGACGGGCGAGCAGAAGGCGCTGCTGGTCTCCACCGTGCTGGCCCATGCGGGGCTGATCACCGCCGCCCGCGGCCTGGCCCCCCTGCTGCTGCTGGACGAGGCCGGGGCGCACCTGGATTCCGGCCGCCGCGGGGCGCTGGCGGACGCCCTGCTGCGCCTGCCCGCCCAGGCCTTCCTGACGGGGACGGAGGACCGGGCCTTCCCGGGCGCCGCGATCGAGCGTTTTGCCGTCGAATCGGGTGAAATAGCCCCCCTGCCCCCTGGGTAAACGCCCCCGGAAATGCCATATGAGGCTTAGAGTTTCCGCGGATTTTGCCCCTTACCGATGAGCGACCAGACCCCCCCGCCGCAGGACGGCGACTACACTTCCGAATCCATCACCGTGCTGCGGGGCCTGGAGGCCGTCCGCAAGCGCCCCGGCATGTATATCGGCGACACCGATGACGGCTCGGGCCTGCACCACATGGCCTTCGAGATCATCGACAACTCGGTGGACGAGGCGCAGGCCGGCCACGCCACCCGGGTGGACGTGGTGCTGAACGGCGACGGCAGCGTGACGGTGCGCGACGACGGCCGCGGCATCCCCGTGGGCATCCACAGCGAGGAAGGCGTCAGCGCGGCCGAGGTGGTGCTGACGCGGCTGCACGCCGGCGGCAAGTTCAACCAGAACTCCTACAAGGTCTCCGGCGGCCTGCACGGCGTGGGCGCGGCGGTGGTGAACGCGCTGAGCGAGACGATGGAGGCGCGCATCTGGCGCGACGGCTCCGAGCACGTCATCCGCTTCGCCCATGGCGACACGGTGGAGCCGCTGCGCATCGTGGGCCCGCAGGGCGACCACCCGAGCGGCACGGAGGTCACCTTCAAGCCCTCCTCCGGCACCTTCACCAAGGTGGAATACGAGTTCCCGATCCTGGAGCGCCGCCTGCGCGAGCTGGCGTTCCTTAACAGCGGCCTGAAGATCAGCCTGCGCGACGACCGCCACGTCCCCGCCCAGGCGGCGGATTTCTGCTTCGAGGGCGGCCTGCGCGCCTTCGTCGAATGGGTGGACCGCGGCAAGGAGCCGATCTTCAAGCCGCCCATCGTGGTGGTGGACAAGACCGGCGACGGCATCCGCGTCGAGCTGGCGATGTGGTGGACCAACTCGCCGCGCGAGGTGATGCTGTGCTTCACCAACAACATCCCCCAGCGCGACGGCGGCACCCACCAGGCCGGCTTCCGCCAGGCGCTGACCCGCGTGGTGGCGAAATACGCCGAGGACTACGCCAAGAAGGAAAAGGTGGAGCTGGTCGGCGACGACATGCGCGAAGGGCTGACCTGCGTGCTGTCCGTGAAGGTGCCGGACCCCAAGTTCAGCAGCCAGACCAAGGACAAGCTGGTGTCGTCCGAGGTGCAGCCGGTGGTGCAGATGGCGGTGGCCGACGCGCTGGCGCATTGGTTCGAGACGCATCCGAAGGAGGCGCGCCAGGTCCTCGACCAGGTCGTGCTCTCCGCCGTCGCCCGCAAGGCGGCGCAGTTGGCGCGGGAGAAGGTGGGGCGCAAGAACGCGCTCGACATCTCCACCCTCCCCGGCAAGTTGGCCGATTGCCAGGAGAAGGACCCGACCAAGTCGGAGATCTTCATCGTCGAGGGTGACAGCGCCGGTGGCTCCGCGAAGCAAGGGCGGAATCGGTCGAACCAGGCCATCCTGCCATTGAAAGGAAAAATCCTGAACGTGGAGCGGGCGCGGATGGACCGCATGCTGGGCTCCGCCGAGATCGGCACGCTCATCACCGCGCTGGGCACCGGCATCGGACCCGGCGACCCGTCCAAGGGCGGATTCAGCGCCGACAAGCTGCGCTACCACAAGATCGTCATCATGACGGACGCGGACGTGGACGGCTCCCACATCCGCACCCTGCTGCTGACCTTCTTCTACCGCCAGATGCCCGAGCTGATCGCGCGCGGGCACCTCTACATCGCCCAGCCGCCGCTCTACCGCGGCAAGCGCGGGCAGGAGGAGCGCTACCTGAAGGACGACCGCGCGCTGGAGGACTACCTGCTGGAGAAGGCGGTGGCCGCGGTGCGCATCGCCTTCGCCGACGGGCGCGAGCTGGCCGGCGAGGAACTGGCCGCGGCGGCCGAGCAGCTGCGCCAGGTGGCCAGCCGCATCGGGCGCATGGCGGCTGAGATCCCCGCCGCGATCATCGAGCAGGCGGCCCTGGCCGGCGTGCTGACGCCCGACGGGCAGCGCGCCCTGGAAGGCGCGCCGGAGCTGGCCGCGCGCCTCGACGCCCTGGCCCCGCCCGCCGAGCGCGGCTGGAAGGTGAGCGTGGACGAGGCCGGCATCGCCATGCACCGCGTGGTGCGCGGCGTGGCGGAGCGCCAGCTCATCACCGCCGCCGCACTCCGCTCCGCCGAGGCGCGCTGGCTGGACGAGCGGCGCGAGGCCCTGCGCGCCGACTACGCCGAGCCGGCCCGCGTGCTGGGCGAGGCGAGCGAGACGGTGGTGCGCGGCCCGCTCGCCGCCTTCGACCGCCTCATCGCCCAGGGCCGGCGCAACCTGTCCATCCAGCGCTTCAAGGGACTGGGCGAGATGAACCCCGACCAGCTGTGGAAGACCACGCTGGACCCGGCGGTCCGCACCCTGCTCCAGGTCCGCGTGGACGATGCCGAGGATGCCGAGACGGTGTTCAGCACCCTGATGGGCGACGTGGTGGAGCCCCGGCGCGAGTTCATCGTGGGCAACGCGCTGAAGGTGGCGAACCTGGACGTGTGAGGCGCGCGCGGTTCGTGGTGACGGCCCGCCGCGCCGCGTGGTAGGCGTCGTGGACCAACCGCGCCACGGAGCGCCGATGCCGCATGATGCACAGGACCAGGACGGCGCGGCGCAGGGCGACGCCCCCTTGCTGCCCGGCCTCGCCGCCGCCCTGCCCGTGCCCGTCGCCGTCATCCTGGGCGAGGGGCT
>JALHNW010000374.1:0-1609 GCA_022843345.1 Rubritepida sp.
AGCGCCTGGTGGCGCGCGAGCTTGACCTGCTGGCCTATCCCTCAACCCCCTGGGTGGCGCCATGGACGGCACCCGATGGGGCGGAAGCACTGGACTGTGCCATCATCGGCGGCGGCCAGTACGGCCTGGCCCTGGCCGGGCTGCTGAAGCGGGAACGCGTGACGCGCATCGCCGTGTTCGATGCGGCGCGGGAGGGGATGGAAGGCCCCTGGATGAGCTTCGCGCGCATGCGGATGCTGCGCACGCCGAAGGACCTGGCCGGGCCGGAATGCGGGTTGCCGTCGCTGACCTTCCGCGCCTTCTGGGAAGCCCAGCATGGGCCGGCGGCGTGGGAGAGCCTGTACCGCATCCCCCGCACCGCCTGGGCGGACTACCTCGCCTGGTTCCGCCGAGTGATGGACCTGCCGGTGCGCAATGGCTGGCGGTTGCGGGAAATGCAGCCGACGGCCGATGGCGGCCTGATCGGCCTGTTGTTCGACACGCCGGATGGCCCCCGGCTGCACCACGCCCGCAGCGTGGTGATGGCAACCGGCACAAGCGGCGCCGGCGGCCATGCAATACCCGATGCCATCGCCCGCGCCCTGCCGGCCGGCCGCGTGGTGCATGCGAATGATATCCTGGACCTCGGCGCCTTCGCCGGCGAACGCGTCGGCGTATTGGGGGCGGGCGCCACGGCCTTCGACCTCGCGATCGCCGCCTTGCAGACGGGTGCGACCCGCGCCGAGGTCTGCGTGCGGCGGCCGGACCTGCCGCGGGACAATCCGCGCCGCTGGATGGAAACCGCCGGGCACCTCGGCCACTACGTGGACCTGCCGGATGCCACGAAATGGGCCTACGCCACGCGGCTGCGGCAGATCGGCCAGCCGCCGCCCCAGCCCACCTTCGATGCCGCGCTGGCGGAGCCCGGCTTCCGCCTGCACACCGGCATGCCCTGGGACCAGGTGCGATGGACCGGCAGCGACATCATCGTGGAAGGCAACGGCAAGCGCCTGGCCTTCGACCGGTTGGTGATCGCGACCGGTTTCCTCAACGACATGACCATGCGCAGCGAATACGCGGCGCTGCTGCCGCATGCGGCCCTGTGGAAGGACCGCTTCACGCCGCCGGCGGAACAGGCGGATGCGCGGCTCGGCCGGCAACCCTACCTCGACCGCTTCGGCGGCTTCACGGAACGCATGCCGGGCGCGGCGCCCTGGCTCGGCCGTGTCTTCACCATCACCAACAACGCCTCGCTGAGCCTCGGGCCCGTCGCGGCATCGATCAGCGCGATGAAATACGTGGCGCCACGGCTGGTGGAAGGTGTGAAGCGCCGGTTGTTCCTGGACCAGCAGGAAAGCGACTGGGCCTGGTTCCTGGGCGGCGAACACGCAGAACTCGCCCCCTTTCATCTTCCGGAGACCGAAGCGGCATGACCGACGCCCGAATCATTGCCTTGGCGTCGCAGGTGGCGACGCCGGAAGCCATCGCTCCCTTCGGTACGCTGGTCGAACCAGGGGAGGATGGCACGCCCTTCGGCCCCGGCGATGCACGGCTGGACCTGGGGCGCGGCACGCCGCGGCTGTACATCATGCGGCTGCACAAGCGGCCGCTGCTGGTGCGCGGCATCACG
>JALHNW010000374.1:1619-3074 GCA_022843345.1 Rubritepida sp.
GCGGCAACGATGGGGGGCGAATGGTTCATCTGCCTGGCCCCGCCGCGGGATGCCGATGTGGCCGGTGCGAAGCCAGACCCCGCCGAGATCCAGTGCTTCCGCATTCCCGGCGACAAGGCCCTGGCCCTGCATCGCGGCACCTGGCATGCGGGGCCGTTCTTCGAGGCTGAGACGCAGGATTTCCTGAACCTCGAACTCGCCGATACGAATGAGGTGGACCACCACACCGTGCGGCTCGACGCCGAATTCGGCATCGCCATCGCGATCACGCCGTAATGCGCGGCCACGGGCGCTACGCCTATTCCGCCATCGCGCAGCGCCCGGCCTGGGATTGGCCGGGCGGCAAGCGGCTGGCCGTGTTCATCGCGGTGAACCTGGAAGCCTTTCCCTTCGCGGAGGGCATGGGCATCCCGCTGGTGAACCCGCTGCCGGAACCCGATGTGCAGAACTTTGGTTTCCGGGACTGGGGTAACCGTGTCGGCGTCTGGAACCTGCTGGACGCGCTGGATGAATATGCGCTGCCCGCCGCGGCGCTGATGAACACCGCGATCTACGATCTCTGCCCGCCCGTCGCCGCGGCGTTTCGCGCGCGGGGCGATGAGGTTGTGGGCCATGGCCGCACCAATGCCGAACGCCAATGCGACATGGACGAGGCGACGGAGCGCGCGATGATCGGCGAATGCCGCGCGCGCATCGCGGCTGAGGAAGGCGCCGCGCCGCGCGGTTGGATGGGGCCGTGGGTCGCCGAGACTCACGTGACGCCGGATCTTCTGGCGGAAGCAGGCTTCGACTACGTGATGGACTGGACGCATGACGACCAGCCGACGCGGCTGGCAACGCGGGGCGGTGGGTCGATCCTCACCGTGCCCTATTCGCGGCCGACCAACGACATCCCCATCCTGCACGCCGCGAAGTGGCCGCCCTCGGCCTGGGCGGATGCGCTGATCGACCAGTTCGAGGAGCAGCTGCGGCTTTCGAGGAAATGGCCGCTGACCTTCAATCTCTCGCTGCATCCCTTCCTGGTGGGACATGCCTTCCGGCTGAAGCACCTCCGCCGCGTGCTGGCGCATATCGCGCAGGCGCGGGAGCAGGTTTGGCTGTGTAGGCCCGGCGACATCGCGCGCCATGCGGCGACGGTGGTTTGAGGCATGGATTTCGAATGGACCCTCTTCGTCGAGAGTCTTCCCGCCCTGGCGCGCGGCGCGGCGACGACGGCGGAGCTGGCCTTCGTCTCCATCTGCGGCGGGCTGGTGCTGGGGCTGATGGGCGGGCTGGCGCGAGTCTCGGGCATCGTGGCCCTGAACGCCTTCGCGCTGTTCTGCGTGACCCTGCTGCGCGGCGTGCCGCTGCTGGTGACGATGCTGTTCTTCTACTACGGCCTGCCGTCGCTCGGCCTGCTGATGGAGGCGAAGACCGTCGCGATCCTGGCGCTGTCGCTGACCAATGGCGCCTATG
>JALHNW010000375.1 GCA_022843345.1 Rubritepida sp.
CCGCCTACCGCGCCATGCCGCTGGTCATCGCCCTGGCCGCGGCGCTGCGCGGCTGCGGCGTGGCGCTGGGCCCGCGGCTGTGATCGCCGATGCTCAGGCCCGGCCGTGGCAGTGCTTGTACTTCTTGCCAGACCCGCACGGGCAGGGGGCGTTGCGCGGCGTGGCGCCCCAGGTGGCCGGGTCCGCCGGGTCCACCCCCGCGACCTCCCGCGGCGCCAGGGCCACCGCCGCGCCGTAGTCCGACGGCGGCGGCTCGTAGGCCGCTTCCGGCGCCTCGTGCCGCATGTCGGTGACGCGGATCGGCTGCGGCTCCGGCAGCGGCTGGTTGGGCGAGAACTCGAGGCGCAGCAGCAGGCCGGTCGTTCGCTCGCGCAGCTCGGCCAGCATGGTGTTGAACAGCGCGAAGGCCTCGCGCTTGTACTCGTTCAGCGGGTCGCGCTGGCCGTAGGCGCGCAGCCCGATGCCCTGCCGCAGGTGGTCGAGGTGGAGCAGGTGCTCCTTCCACACCTGGTCGAAGATCTGAAGCAGGATGGACTTCTCCACCATCCGCATGAAGTCGGGGCCGAGGTTGGCGGCCTTCGCAGCCGCCACCTGGTCGGCCGCCTGGCCGATGCGCTCGCGGATGGCGTCGTCGTCGATGCCCTCCTCCTTGCCCCAGGCCTCCACGGGCAGGTCCAGGCCCAGCTCCTCGCGCACGCGCTTCTCGAGCGCCGGCAAGTCCCACTGCTCGGGGTAGGAGTTCTCGGGGATGGCGCGGCGGACCATGTCCTCGATGGTTTCGGCGCGGAAATCCTCCACCGTCTCGGACAGGTCGGCGGATTCCATGAACAGGCGGCGCTGGCTGTACACCTCGCGCCGCTGGTCGTTCATCACGTCGTCGTACTTCAGCAGGTTCTTGCGCGTGTCGAAGTTGCGCGCCTCGACCTTCTTCTGCGCCTTCTCCAGCGCCTTGTTGATCCAGGGGTGGATGATCGCCTCCCCCTCCTTCAGCCCCAGCTTCGTCAGCATCCCGCCCATGCGGTCGCTGCCGAAGATGCGCATCAGGTCGTCCTCAAGGCTGAGGAAGAAGCGGCTGTTGCCCGGGTCGCCCTGGCGGCCCGACCGGCCGCGCAGCTGGTTGTCGATGCGCCGGCTCTCGTGCCGCTCGGTGCCGATGACGAACAGGCCGCCGGCCGCCTTCACCACCTCCTGCGCCAGGGCCACCTCGGCCTTGTGGCGCGCCAGGATGGTGTCGTAGTCCGGCCCGTCGCCGGCCTCGGCGCGCGCCAGCATCTCGGCGTTGCCGCCCAGCTTGATGTCGGTGCCGCGCCCGGCCATGTTGGTGGCGATCGTCACCGCGCCGGCCCGGCCGGCCTGCGCCACGATGCTCGCCTCCTGCTCGTGGTAACGCGCGTTCAGCACGCTGTGGGGCACGCCCCGCTGCTTCAGCAGGGCGGACAGCACCTCGCTCTTCTCGATGCTCGTCGTGCCCACCAGGCAGGGCTGCCCGCGCTCCCGGCACTCGACGACGAGGCCGATCACCGCCTCGTACTTCTCCATCGCGGTGCGGTAGACCTGGTCGTCCTCGTCCACGCGCGACACCGGCACGTTGGTGGGGATCTCGACAACCTCGAGCTTGTAGATCTCGGCGAACTCGTCCGCCTCGGTCGCCGCCGTGCCGGTCATGCCGGCCAGCTTGGGGTAGAGGCGGAAGTAGTTCTGGAAGGTGATGGAGGCGAGCGTCTGGTTCTCCGGCTGGACGGTGACGCCCTCCTTCGCCTCCAGCGCCTGGTGCAGCCCGTCGCTGTAGCGGCGGCCCTCCATCATGCGGCCGGTGAACTCGTCGATGATGACGATCTTGTCGTCGCGCACCACGTATTCCACGTCGCGCCGGAACAGGACGTGCGCGCGCAGGCTCTGGTTGACGTGGTGCACGATGGACACGTTGTGGCTGTCGTAGAGGTTGCCCTCCTCCAGCACGCCGTGCTCGCGCAGCAGGCGCTCGATGTCCTCGCCGCCCTGCTCGGTCATGTTGGCGGTGCGCTGCTTCTCGTCCTTCTCGAAGCGCGCCTCGTCCGTCACGAACTCCACCATCACCGCGTCCACCCGGCGGTACAGGTCGGAGGTGTCGTCGGTCGGGCCCGAGATGATCAGCGGCGTGCGCGCCTCGTCCACGAGGATCGAGTCCACCTCGTCCACGATGGCGTAGGCGAAGGGCCGCTGGACCATCTCGTCCAGCCGGTACTTCATGTTGTCGCGCAGGTAGTCGAAGCCGAACTCGTTGTTGGTGCCGTAGGTGATGTCGCAGGCATAGGCCGCGCGGCGCTCGTCATCGGTCAGGCCGTTGACGATCACGCCCGTGGTCATGCCCAGGAAGCCGTAGACCTGGCCCATCCACTCGCTGTCGCGGCGCGCCAGGTAGTCGTTCACGGTGACGACGTGCACGCCCTTGGCGGGCAGCGCGTTCAGGTACACGGGCAGGGTGGCGACCAGGGTCTTGCCCTCGCCGGTCTTCATCTCGGCGATGCGCCCCTCGTGCAGCACCATGCCGCCGATCATCTGCACGTCGAAGTGCCGCAGGCCGATCACGCGGCGCGCCGCCTCGCGCACCGTGGCGAAGGCCTCCTCCAGCAGGTCGTCCAGCGTCTCGCCGGCTTGCAGCCGCGCGCGGAAGGCGGCGGTCTTGCCGCGCAGCTCCTCGTCGGACAGCGCCTGGAGCTGGGCCTCCCAGGCGGCGATGGCGGGCACCCGCTTCTCGTGGCGCTTGAGGGCGCGGTCGTTGGAGGAGCCGAAGATGGCGCGGGCGAGGCGGGCGAACATGATGGGCGAAATCTCTCCGGGGCGCCGCGAAACGGGGGTGCGGGGTCCATGCGACAGGTAGGGGCTGGGGGGCCGCGGGTCAACGCGGCCCTGCCCCGGGGGTTCCGTCCGCACCGCACCGCTGCCATTGTCCCACCCCGAAGCCCCGGATATGCCACGCCCATGACGCGCCCCACCCTCGCCGCCCTGCTGCTCGCGGGCCTCGCCCTCCCGGCCATGGCCCAGACCGCGGCACCACCCGCCCCGGCCGCCCCGGCCGCGCCCGCC
>JALHNW010000376.1 GCA_022843345.1 Rubritepida sp.
CGGCGCGAGGGCGACGCGGGCATCGCCGCCATGGGCCTGGCCTTCGCCGACGGCAAGCTGGTGGCGGCACCGCCGGACCGCGACTTCTCGCGCGAGCCGATCCTGATGCTGCGGATCGTGAAGGCGGCGCGCGACCGGGCGCTGGACATCCACCCGCTGGCGATCCGCGCCATGATCCGCCACTCGCGCCGCGTGGAATCCCTGCGCGGCGACGAGGAGGCAAACCGCATCTTCATCGACCTGCTGATGGGCAGGGACGCGGCGAAGTGGATGCGCCTGCTCAACGAGGTGGGCTTCCTGCCGCGCTTCATCCCCGAATGGCAGCGCATCACTGGGCTGATGCAGTTCGACACCTACCACGTCTTCACCGTGGACGAGCACACGATCGAGGCGATCGGCGTGCTCCAGGGCATCGAGAACGGCACGCTTTCCGAGATCGCGCCGGTCGCCACCGAGCTGGCCGGGCAGTTGCAGTCCCGCCGCGCGCTCTACGTGGCCGCCCTGCTGCACGACATCGCCAAGGGCCGCGGGGGCGACCATTCCGAACTCGGCGCCCGGCTGGCGCAGGAGATTTGCCCGCGCCTGGGGATGAGCGCGGAGGAGACGGAGACCGTCTCCTGGCTCGTGCTGCACCACCTGCTGGTGAGCCACACCGCCTTCAAGCGCGACATCGAGGACCCCAAGACCATCCTCGACATCGCCGACCAGGTGCAGTCGCCCGAGCGGCTGCGCCTGCTGCTGGTGCTGACGGTGGCCGACATGCGCGCCGTGGGCCCGCGGGTGTGGAACGCCTGGAAGGCCACGCTGCTGCGCGAGGTGTACTGGCGCGTCTCCGAGGTGCTGGCCGGCGGCATGACGGTGCCCGAGCGCGACGTGCGCGTGGCCCGCGCGAAGGAAGCGGCGAGCGCCATGCTGCCCGCCTTCACGCGCGAGGAGACGGAGCGCTTCCTGGGCCTGGGCTACCCCGGCTACTGGCTGTCCTTCGACGCCGAGACCCACGCGCGCCACGCCGGCATCATGCGCGAGGCGGAGGCGACGGCGGCACCCCTCACCGTGCGCTCGCGCGTGCTGGCCGACCGCGCGGTGACGGAGGTGACGGTCTACGCCGCCGACCATCCGGGCCTGTTCAGCCGCATCTCGGGCGCGCTGGCGGTGGCGGGTGCGAGCATCGTGGACGCGCGCATCCACACGCTCACCAACGGCATGGCGCTGGACACCTTCTGGGTGCAGGACAGCCACGGCGGCGCCTTCGACGCGCCGCACCGCCTGGCCCGGCTTTCCGTGCTGATCGAGCAGGCGCTGTCCGGCCACCTGCGGCTGGACGCCGAGATCGCCAAGGTGCGGCGCGAGCCGGCGCGGCTGGCGGCGGTGACCGTGCCCCCGCGCGTGGTGGTGGACAACCACGCGAGCAACACCCACACGGTGATCGAGGTGAACGGGCGCGACCGCCCCGGCCTGCTGCACGACGTGACGGGCGCGATCAGCGAGCATGGCTTGCAGATCGCCTCCGCGCACATCACCACCTACGGCGTGCGCGCGGTGGACGTGTTCTACGTGAAGGACGTGTTCGGCCTGAAGGTGGAGAACGAGCGCAAGCTGGCGCCGCTGCGCATCGCGCTGCTGGAGGCGCTGAGCCCGCCCACCCCGCCGCCGGGCGGCGGGGCGACCGCGAACAACCTGCGGGAAGCCGCGGCCAAGGCCTAGGACGTTGCTGCGCGCCATCGCCACGGTGGGCGGCTGGACGATGGCCAGCCGCATCCTGGGCTTCCTGCGCGACATGCTGATCGCCGCCAAGCTGGGCGCGGGGCCGCTGGCGGACGCCTTCTTCGTGGCGCTGAAGCTGCCCAACCTGTTCCGCCGCTTCTTCGGCGAGGGCGCCTTCAACGCCGCCTTCGTCCCCGCCTTCGCGGGCCTGCTGACCACGCGCGGCCCGCAGGCGGCGCGCGAGCTGGCCGAGCGCATGGCCACGCTGATGGCGCTGTGGCTGGCGCTGCTGACCGGCCTGGGCATCATCCTGATGCCGCAGCTGATGCGCCTGCTGGCGCCGGGCTTCGCCGACCGGCCGGAGCAGTTCGCGCTGGCCGTGGAGCTGGCGCGCATCACCTTCCCCTACCTGTTGCTGATCTGCCTCACCGCGCTGGTGTCGGGCGTGCTGAACGGACTGGGGAAGTTCGCGGCGGCCGCGGCGGCGCCGATCTTCTTCAACATCGTCTCGGTTGCCGCGCTCTGGGTGCTGGCGCCGGCCGTGGCGACGCCCGCGCACGCGCTGGCCTGGGGCGTCACGGCTTCGGGCGTCGTGCAGCTGGGCTTCGTGCTGTGGGCGGCGAAGGCGGCGGGGATGCCGGTGAACCCGCTCCGCCTGCCGCGGCTGACGCCGGAGGCGCGCGGCGTGCTGCGCCGGATGGGGCCCGGGCTGCTGGGGGCCGGCGTGACGCAGCTGAACCTGGCGATCGACGTCATCATCGCCTCCTTCCTGCCGGCCGGCGCCGTGTCCTTCCTATACTACGCCGACCGGGTGGCGCAGCTGCCGCTCGGCGTCATCGGCGCGGCGGTGGCGACCGCGCTGCTGCCGATCCTGGCGCGGCAGATCTCGGCCGGGCAGCCGCTGTCCGCGCACCGTTCGATGAACCGGGCGCTGGAGGTGTCGGTGGCGCTGGCGCTGCCGGCGGCGCTGGCACTGGCCGTGCTGGCGCTGCCGATCCTCCAGGCGCTGTTCCAGCGCGGGGCCTTCGGCGAGGCGGAGGCGCGGGCGACCTCCTGGGCGCTGATGGCCTACGCCTTCGGGCTGCCGGGCTTCGTGCTGGTGAAGATCTTCCTGCCCGGCTTCTTCGCGCGCGGCGACACGGGCACGCCGGTGAAGGTGGGCATCGCCTGCGTGGCGCTGAACCTGGCGCTGAACCTGGTGCTGACGGGGCCGCTGGGGCACGTGGGCGTGGCGCTGTCCACCGCGCTGGCTGCCTGGGCGAACACGGTGGTGCTGGCGGTGATCCTGGCGCGGCGCGGGCACTTCGTGCTGGACCGCGCGCTGCGGCGGCGCGGGGCGCGGCTGGTGCTGGCG
>JALHNW010000377.1 GCA_022843345.1 Rubritepida sp.
GGCGGTCACGGCGGGGCGCATCGCCTCGCCGTCGCGCGCCGCCGGCTCCAGCCGGGCCGGTACGGGGGGCACGGCGTCCACCGTGCGGGTGCCGGTGCCGCTCCAGGGGGACCAGGCGACGTAGGCGACGACGAGGATGGCGAGGCCGGCCAGGATGGTGACGCCGGCGGGGAAGCCGCGCTCGGGCACCGGCTCGGGAAAGACCAGGTCGGTCTTGCGGGCGGCGACGCCCATGGCGGCGTCGCGGAAGCGGCGCACCATGTCCGGCACGTCCAGCCCGAGCGCGCCCGAGTAATTGCGCACGAAGCCGATGGCGTAGGCCGGCGAGGGCAGGTCCTTCAGCCGCCCTTCCTCCAGCGCCACCAGGTAGACGCGGCGGATGCGGAGCTGCTTCGCCATGTCCTCGACCGAGGCGCCCAGCGCCTCGCGCGCCTCGCGCAGCTCGTCGCCCAGCCGCGCGGCGTCCACCGCGAGGCTTTCCTGGTTCCGGGCGAAGCGCTTGACGTTGTCGAACACGGCCGGGGCTCTAGCGCAGGACGCGGCGGGCCGCCAGCGCGGCGGCCGCCTGGCCGACCAGCTCGGCGATGATCTCGGCCGCCGGCTGCTCCTTCGTGACCATGCCGACGGACTGGCCGGCCATCAGGCTACCCTGGTCAACGTCGCCATCCACCACGGCGCGGCGCAGGGCGCCTGCCCAGAAGTGCTCGATGTCGAGCTGCGCGGCCTCCTTGTCCAGCTCGCCGGACTGGAAGCGCGCCAGGACGTGGGCCTGGTGCTCCATGAAGCGCTTGGTCCCCTCGTTCTGCAGGGCGCGCACGGGGATGACGGGGAAGCGCGGGTCGATCTGCACCGTGGGCAGGGCGTCGCGCGCCGCGCCGCGGATGAAGGCGCGCTTGAAGTTGGGGTGGGCGATGGATTCCGTGGCGCAGACGAAGCGCGTGCCGATCTGCGCGCCGGCCGCCCCCATCTCCATGTAGGACAGGATCGCCTCGCCCCGCCCGATGCCGCCGGCGACGAAGACCGGCACCTCGGTGACGTGCGGCAGGATCTCCTGCGCCAGCACGTTCAGCGAGACGGGGCCGATGTGCCCGCCCGCCTCCGAGCCCTCGATCACCAGCGCGTCGGCGCCCGAGCGCACCAGCTTCTTCGCCAGCGCCAGGGCGGGGGCGAAGCACACCACCTTGGCGCCGCCTTCCTTGGCGCGCTTCATCGCCGAACCGGGCGGGATGCCGCCGGCGAAGACGATGTGGCTCACTCGGGCGGCCAGGCACACGTCCACCAGCTGCTCCAGCCGCGGGTGCATGGTGATGAGGTTGACGCCGAACGGCCTGTCCGTCAGCGCCTGGGTGCCCGCGATCTCCTGCGCCAGCCGGTCGGGCTCCATCGCCCCGCAGGCGATGACGCCGAAGGCGCCGGCATTGGACAGGGCGGCGACCAGGTTGCGCTCGCTGACCCAGGACATGGCGCCGCCCAGGATGGCGTAGCGCGAGCCGAAGAAGGCGGCGCCGCGCGCCATCATCCGGTCCAGCCCGGCGAAGTCCGGCTCGGGGGTGGCGGCCATGTCCATGGTCAGCCGTCCAGCCCGTAGGCGGTGTGCAGGGCGCGCACCGCCAGCTCGGTGTAGTCCGCCGGCACCAGCACGCTCACCTTGATCTCGGAGGTGGAGATGACCTGGATGTTGATGCCCTTCTCCGCCAGCGTGGCGAACATGGTGGAGGCGACGCCCGCATGGGTGCGCATGCCGATGCCGACGACGCTGATCTTGGCCACGTTGTCGTCGGCCAGCATCGCCTCGAAGCCCAGCTCGGCCTTCGCCTTCTCCAGGATGTCGCGCGCGCGCGGCAGGTCGGACTTGCCGACCGTGAAGGTCATGTCGGTGGACCCGTCGGCGCCCAGGTTCTGGACGATCATGTCCACGTTCACGTTGGCGGCCGACAGCGGCCCGAAGACGCGGGCGGCGACGCCCGGCCGGTCGGGCACGCGGCGCAGCGTCACCTTCGCCTCGTCCCGCGAATAGGCGATGCCGGAAACGATCGGCTTCTCCATGATCTCGTCCTCATCCACGACCAGGGAGCCTGGCTTGTCTTCGAAGCTTGATAGCACCTGCACGCGGACGCGGGCCTTCATGGCCAGCTCCACGGAGCGCGTTTGAAGCACCTTCGCGCCCACCGAGGCCAGCTCGAGCATCTCCTCGTAGGAGATGCGCTCCAGCTTGCGGGCCTTGGGCACGATGCGCGGGTCGGTCGTGTAGACGCCGTCCACGTCGGTGTAGATGTCGCAGCGATCGGCCTTCAGCGCGGCGGCCAGCGCGACGGCGGACAGGTCCGAGCCGCCGCGGCCAAGCGTCGTGACGCGGTTGCGCCCGGGCTCGATGCCCTGGAAGCCGGCCACCACGGGCACCTGCCCCTGTTCCATGCGCCGGATCAGCTCGGCGCCGTCGATCTCCTCCACGCGCGCCTTGCCGTGGGCGTTGTCCGTGCGGATCGGCACCTGCCAGCCCTGCCAGGACCGCGCCTCCACGCCGATGGCCTGGAGCGCGATGGCGGTGAGGCCGATCGTCACCTGCTCGCCCGTTGCCACCACCGTGTCGTATTCGCGCGCGTCGTGCAGCGGCGACAGGTCCTGGCACCACTTCACCAGCTGGTTGGTGGTGCCCGACATGGCGGAGACGACCACGGCGACCTGGTTGCCGGCATCCACCTCCCGCTTCACGCGCCGGGCGACGTTGCGGATGCGGTCGAGGTCGGCGACGGAGGTCCCGCCGAACTTCATCACGATACGGGGCATTGCTGGTCCTGCTGGGGGGCCGCCAAGCCTTGCGGGCGCCTTCCGGGCGCGTCAGATACCGGTCATGACCGAGACGGGCAACAGGGACGGCACCGCCGCCGCCGCCGAAATCGCCAAGTTCGACAGGCTGGCGGCCGATTGGTGGAACCCGCGCGGCCCGATGGCGCCGCTGCATGCGATGAATCCGGCCCGGATGGGCTGGGTCGCGGCGCGGCTCGGCCCGCTGGAAGGGCTGCGGGTGCTGGATGTGGGCTGCGGCACCGGG
>JALHNW010000378.1 GCA_022843345.1 Rubritepida sp.
TGGGCGGCTCCGGGCGCCCCTTGCGGGCCATCTCACCGGCGCGCCGCGCGCGGCTCGGGGCGGGCGACCGCCTCGGGCGGCAGGATGCCGGACAGGCCGTAGTCGAACAGGCGCAGCAGGTCCATGCGGTCCATGCGGGCGAACAGCTCCACCTCGGCCGCCCCGCTCTCGCTCCAGCGCACCACGCCGACGGGCAGGCCGGCCGGGAAGGCGCCCGCCTCGGCGCTGGTCACCACGCGGTCGCCCTCGCGCGGGACCACGCCTTCGGGCCAGTGCTGCAGGCGCGGGCGGGCGGCGTTGTTGCCCACCATGATGGCCCGCGCGCGCGAGCCCTCCAGCACCACCGGGATGCGGCTGTTGATGTCGGTCGCCAGCAGCACGCGGGCGGAGCGGCTCCCCACCTCGGTCACCCGGCCGACGAAGCCGCGCTCGTCCAGCGCGATCTGGCCCTTGCGGAGCTGGTGGTTGGGGCCGGCGGCCAGCAGCACGGCGCGGGCGTAGGTGCCGCCGGCATCGGCCACCACGCGGGCGGTGCGGAAGGCGGGCGCGGGGTCGGGCACCCAGGAAAGCTGCCGGCGCAGCAAGGCGTTCTCCGCCTCCAGCGCAAGCGCCGTGGCCTGCCAGCGGTGCAGGCGGTCATTTTCCTCGCGCAGGCGGGCGTTCTCGGCGCGCAGGTTCCACAGGGACCGCGCCTCGGCCGCCGCGTCCTGCGTGGCCTGGACCGGCTGCTGCACCATGGACCAGATGGGCGAGAGCATGTCGGCCAGCAGCATCCGCGCGCGCTCGGCCAGCAGCGCGTCGGCCTTGCCGAGCAGCATGATGCCGAAGGCGGCGGCGATCAGCACCGGCAGGGACAGCCGGGCCAGCGCCTGGCGCAGCGGGATGGACAGACGGATCACGAAGGGCCCCCGGACCCCTTAATACATGGAGGACAGCACCTGGCGAAGCCTCTTGATCTCCTCCAGGGCGCGCCCGGTGCCGAGCGCCACGCAGTTCAGCGGCTCCTCCGCCACCACCACCGGCAGGCCGGTGGCGTCGCGCAGCACCTCGTCCAGCCGGTGCAGCTGGGCGCCGCCACCGGTCAGCACGATGCCCTTGTCCACGATGTCGGCCGCCAGCTCGGGGGGCGTGTTCTCCAGCGCCACCTTCACCGCGTCCACGATCTGGGTGACGGGCTCGCTCAGCGCGTAGGCGATCTCGCGCTGGCTCACCACCACCTCGCGCGGGACGCCGTTCATCAGGTCGCGGCCCTTCACCTCGCGCAGCGGGCCGTCCTCCTCGTTGTTCGGCTGGGCGGCGGCGCCGATCTCCATCTTGATGCGCTCGGCACTGCTCTCGCCCACCAGCAGGTTGTGGGTGCGGCGGATGTAGGAGATCACCGCCTCGTCCATCTTGTCGCCGCCCACGCGCACGCTGCGCGCATAGACGATGCCGCCGAGGCTGATGACGGCCACCTCAGTCGTCCCGCCGCCGATGTCCACCACCATGGAGCCCGAGGGCTCCGTCACCGGCAGGCCGGCGCCGATCGCGGCCGCCATCGGCTCCTCGATCAGCAGCACCTTGCGCGCGCCGGCGGATTCCGCGCTTTCCTGGATGGCGCGGCGCTCGACGGCGGTGGAGCCCGAGGGCACGCAGACGATGATCATGGGCGAGGCGAAGGAGCGGCGGTTGTGCACCTTGCGGATGAAGTGCTTGATCATCTCCTCCGCCACCTCGAAATCGGCGATCACGCCGTCGCGCAGCGGGCGGATGGCGGCGATGTTGCCCGGGGTGCGGCCCAGCATCTGCTTGGCCTCCTCGCCCACCGCCAGCACCTGCTTGCGCCCGCGGATGTCGGCGATGGCGACCACCGATGGCTCGTTCAGCACGATGCCGCGACCCTTGACGTAGACCAGCGTGTTGGCCGTGCCGAGGTCGATGGCCATGTCGGCGGACAGGAAGCCGAACAGGCGTGCGAACATGCGGGGGAACCTTCTATGCCGGAAACGGGGATCGGCGCCGGGTTAGACCCTCGCGCCCGGCACGGCAAGCCCGCGGAACTACCCAGCGGAACTACAGGGAGGAGGCGATGGCCGGCTCCAGCCCCGCCAGCCGCGCGGCCGGGTGGGAGGGGTTGCGGAAGCGCAGCTCACCGTCCTCGGCCGCGCCCGGCATGGCCAGCAGCTCCTGCCGCGTGGCGCAGGTGACGGCGACGACGCGCTTCGCCTCCGCCGTGGTGAGGAAGCGCCGGCAGGCGCCCTCCAGCTCCAGCGAGGCGCGCAGCCCCTGCCATTCCGCCGGTTCCAGGTCCTCGATGAACAAGGCGAGGATGCCGGGCTGGCGGCCGGACAGCCGCGCCTGCGCCGCCTGGGACAGGCGCCGGGCGGCGGCGGCGCTCACCTCGTTCTCCCGCCCCGCGCGGGCGGCCATCACCAGCACCGAGCCGGATTGCGCGTCCCCCGTCACCGCCAGGTGGGCCTCGGCGCCGAACTGGGTCCGCAGCCGGTCGGACCAGGCGCCGGCGGCCTGGGCGCCGGCCAGGGCCAGCGGGTCCAGCTTGAGGATGACATCGGCCTCGCTGTGCTGCCGCTTCTCCGTGGCCAGCATGGCGGAGATCCGGCGGTGCAGGGCCGGCAGCTGCGCCGGGTCGCTCACCCCGTCGGGCAGCGTCATCTTCAGCACGTAGCGGCCGGGATGGGCGGCCAGCCAGGTCTGGAGGTCGGGGTTGACCATGTCCACCAGCGCGGCCCAGTCGCCGCGGTGCAGCGGGCGGCCTTCCTCGGCCGACAGCGTCTCGCAGGCCACTTCCGCGGTGGCGTATTCGCGCTGGACGGAAAGGTCGTGGGCGGTGCCGTGCAGCAGCCCGTCATGCGACACCGCGAAGCCGCGGGCACGGAACAGCGCGGCGGTGCGGATGAGGTGGAACAGCGGGACCAGCGTCCCCTCGCCCTCCAGCCCGCGCTCGACCAGGGCGCGGAGGCGGCGGCGCGGGCCGTCCTCCAGCGAGGCGGACAGGCGCGCGGCCTCCGCCGCCAGCACGGCGACGCGGCGCTCCGCCTTTCCGGCGCGG
>JALHNW010000379.1 GCA_022843345.1 Rubritepida sp.
GGGCTGCATGCCCATGGTCTGGCTGCCCCAGTAGGCGCCGGTGCGCCCGAAGCCGCAGATCACTTCGTCGGCCACCAGCAGCACGTCGTGGCGGCGCAGCACCTCCTGGATCTTCGGGAAATACGTCGCGGGGGGGACGATGACGCCGCCCGCGCCCATCACCGGCTCGGCGAAGAAAGCGGCCACCGTCTCGGGGCCCTCGCGCAGGATGGTTTCCTCCAGCTCGGCCGCCAGGCGGGTGGCGAATTCCTCCTCGGATTCGCCCTCATGCGCGCCGTGGTAGTGGTGCGGGGTGGAGACGTGGTGGATGCCGGCGATCGGCAGGTCGAAGAGCTTGTGGTTGTAGGGCAGCCCGGTGAGCGAGGCGGAGCCGATGGTGACGCCGTGATAGCCCTTCAGCCGGGCAATGACCTTCTTCTTCTCCGGCCGGCCGGTGGCGTTGTTGAAGTACCAGATCATCTTCAGCGCGGTGTCGTTCGCCTCGCTGCCCGAATTGGCGAAGAACACCTTGGACATGGGGACCGGCGCGCGCTCCAGCAGCATCTCCGCCAGCTCCACCTGCGGCTCGTGCGTGCGGCCGGTGAAGCCGTGGTAGAAGGGGAGCTGGCGCATCTGCCGCGTCGCCGCCTCCACCAGCCGCTCGTTCGAGAAGCCGAGGGCGGCGCACCACAGCCCGGCCACCGTCTCGATGTAGCCGTTGCCCTGGTCGTCGAACACGCGCACCCCCTCGCCGCGGGTGATCACCAGCGGGCCGTTGCGCTGGTGGGCGCGGGCGTCCGTGTAGGGGTGCAGGACGGAGGCGACGTCGCGCATGGCGGTGCTGTTGCGGGGCGGGGTCATGGGGAAGGGTCTCCTGTCCCGGCCATCCTAGCTGGCCGGGGCGGCGAAGGAAGGGCATAAGCACGGCAATGGAAACGACCGTGCCGCACGCCTCGCACTGGGGCTACTTCGACGCCGTGGTGCGCGACGGGCGCTTCGTCGAGGCGCGGCCCTTCGCGCACGACCCCATGCCGCCCCGCCTGATCGCGGCGATGCCCGAGACGGTGCACAGCCCCGCGCGCATAGACCGCCCCCACATCCGCAAGGGCTGGCTGGAAGGCCGCCGCACCGGTCATCCGCGCGGGGGCGAGGCCTTCGTGCCCGTCTCCTGGGACCGCGCGACGCGCATCCTGGCCGAGGAGACGGCGCGCATCCGCGCCGAGCACGGCGCGGCCAGCATCTTCGGCGGTTCCTACGGCTGGTCCTCGGCCGGGCGGTTCCACCACGCGCGCACGCAGCTCCAGCGCTACCTGGCGCTGGGCGGCGGCTACACCACCAGCGTCAACGCCTATTCCTACGCCACCGCGCAGGCGCTGCTGCCGCACGTGCTGGGCGACGTGGAGGTGCTGCTGGGCCGCATGACCGACTGGGCCGCCATCGCGCGCCACGCCAGGCTGATGCTGTGCTTCGGCGGGCTGGCGGAGAAGAACGGCCAGGTGACCAGCGGCGCCGCGGCGCAGACCTACGTGCCCAACATGATGGAAGCGGCCCGCGCCGGGGTGCGCTTCGTGAACCTGTCCCCCCATCGCGGCGACACCATGGCGGCGATGGGCGCGGAATGGGTGCCCCTGCGCCCCGGCACCGACGCGGCGCTGATGCTGGCCATGATCCGCCACATCCTGGACCGGGGGCTGGAGGACCGCGCCTTCCTGCGCACCCACGTCCATGGCTGGGAGCGCTTCGCCGCGACCCTGGAAGGCCGCACGCCGGAATGGGCGGAAGCGCTGACCGGCGTGCCCGCCGCCACGATCCGCGCCCTGGCCGAGGACTGCGCGCGCAACCCGACCATGCTGACCGCCGCGTGGAGCCTCCAGCGCGCCGATTGGGGCGAGCAGCCCTATTGGTCGCTGGTGGCGCTGGCCTGCGCCATCGGCGGCATCGGCAAGCCGGGGCAGGGGGTGGGGTTCGGCTACGGCTCGTCGGGCGGCATCGGCAACCCGCGGCGCGAGGCGCCCTCGGTGGGCATGCCCGGCGTGCCCAACCCGATCCGCGAATTCATCCCGGTCGGCCGCATCACCGAGCTGCTGGAGAATCCGGGCGGCAGCATGGCCTTCGATGGCCGCACCCTGGCGCTGCCGCATATCCGCATGGTGTGGTGGGCCGGCGGCAACCCCTTCCACCACCACCAGGACCTCAACCGCCTGCTGCGCGCCTGGAACCGCGTGGAGACGGTGGTGATCCAGGAGCCGTGGTGGACGGCGCCCGCGCGCCACGCCGACATCGTGCTGCCCGCCACCACCACGCTGGAGCGCAACGACATCGCCAGCACGTCGCGCGACCGCTTCGTGCGCGCCATGCACCAGGCGATCCGCCCGCTCGGCCAGGCGCGCAACGACCACGACATCCTGGCCGACCTGGCGGACGCCGCCGGCTTCCGCGACCGCTTCACCGAGCAGCGCGACGAGGGCGCCTGGCTGCGCCACCTGTATGGGAGGTGGGAGGCCGCCTGCCGCCGCACCGGGCTGGAGGTGCCGCCCTTCGACGCCTTCTGGGCGCAGGGCCATGCCGAGCTGCCGCCCATCGCGGCAGGCGAGGAGTTCACCCAGTTCACCGCCTTCCGCGCCGACCCGGAGGCGCACCCGCTGGAAACGCCCTCGGGCAAGGTGGAGGTGTTCTCCGACGCCATCGCCGCCATGGGGCTGTCCGACTGCCCTCCGCACCCCGCCTGGATCGAGCCGCGCGAATCGCTGCTGAACGCGGCCGATGACGAGCTGCACCTGCTCAGCTTCCAGCCGGCCACGCGGCTGCATTCGCAGCTCGACCCCGGGCGGATCGCGGCGGCCGACAAGATCGAGGGGCGCGAGCCGATCCACCTGCACCCCGCGGACGCCGCCGCGCGCGGGCTGCGGGGCGGCGAGGTGGTGCGCGTCTTCAACGATCGCGGCGCCTGCCTCGCCGGGGTGCGGCTGAACGACGGCCTGCTGCGCGGCGTGGCGCAGATGGCCACCGGCGCCTGGTTCGACCCGCTGGAGCCCGGCGTGCCCGGCAGCCTGTGCG
>JALHNW010000380.1 GCA_022843345.1 Rubritepida sp.
CTGGCCAGCCGGTTGAAGGCGACGACGATGTCCAGCCATTCCTCCTGCAAGGGGCCCCATTCGGCCCGCGCCCGGCGGCTGAAGATGTCGGCCACGCGCGCGGCGAGGTCGGGCAGGCGCTCGGCCATGTCGCGCGCGCTGTCCCGCGCCACCTGGTCCACGCGCCCGCCCAGCAGGCCCACCAGGGTCGCGTGGCTTTCGGTGATGCCCTCGGCGTTGCGGCGCATGCGCGGGCCGGTGACGGTGGGCGGCAGCGCGCCGGCCAGCACGGCGGCGAAGGCCTGGGCGAAGTCGGCCACGTCGGAGGTGAAGTCGTCCACCGCCTCGATGGTCGCGCGGTCGCGCACGCCCATGCGCTCGATGATGTCGCCCTGGCGGTGCAGCATCAGCAGGGAGTTGCCGGCCAGGAAGCCCAGCACCGCCAGCATCAGCAGCAGGATGATGACGGCGCGCGCGCCGATGCGGCCCAGGAAGCCGGGGCCGCGCGCCGCCTCGCCGCCGCGCACCCCACCGGCGTAGCGCGCCGCCTCGCCGTCCATGCGCCTCAGCCCCGCGGCAGTTCCTGCTCCACCAGCGCGGCGAAGAAGCCGGCGCCGATCGGCAGCAGGTCGTCGTTGAAGTCGTAGCGCGGGTTGTGCAGCGCCACCGCGCCCCTGGCCCCCTGGCGCTGGCCCAGCTTCACGAAGCAGCCCGGGCGTTCCAGCAGCATGAAGGAGAAATCCTCGCCCCCCATGTTGGGCGGGCGCTTGCGGATGACGCCCGCCTCGCCGATCACCCGCGCCGCCGCCAGCGCCGCGCGCTCCGTCTGCGCCTCGTGGTTCACGGTGGGGGGGTAGCCGCGCTGGTAGTCCACGCGCACCTCGGCGTCGTTCATCGCGGCGACGTGCTCCGCCGTGGCGGTGATCAGGCGCTCCATCTCCGCCTGGGTTTCCGGGCGCAGGGTGCGGACGGTTCCCTTGATCTCGGCGGTTTCGGGGATGACGTTCGACGCGCTGCCGGCGTGGAACTGGCACAGCGAGATCACGGCCGAATCCAGCGGGTCCACCCGGCGCGCCACGATGGCCTGCATCGCCACCACCATCTGCGCGCCGACCAGGATGGGGTCCACCGCCTGGTGCGGCCGCGCGGCATGCCCGCCCCTGCCAGTGATGGACAGGCTCACCCGGTCGGAGGCCGCGAGCACCGGGCCTGCCACCACCGCGGCCTGCCCCAGCTCCAGGTTCGGGTCGTTGTGCACGCCGTAGACGGCGTCGCAGGGGAAGCG
This sequence comes from Rubritepida sp., assembly GCA_022843345.1. Taxonomy (GTDB): domain Bacteria; phylum Pseudomonadota; class Alphaproteobacteria; order Acetobacterales; family Acetobacteraceae; genus Roseococcus. The sequence goes on from JALHNW010000380.1 coordinate 1,265, forward strand.
GCCCAACAGGCCGTCCTCGATCATCGCCTTGGCGCCCGCGCCGCCCTCCTCCGCCGGCTGGAAGATGAAGTGGACGGTGCCGTCGAAGTTCCGCGTCTCGGCCAGGTGGCGGGCAGCGCCCAGCAGCATGGCCGTGTGCCCGTCATGCCCGCAGGCGTGCATCTTGCCGGGAACGGCGCTGGCGTAGGGCAGGCCCGTCTCCTCGCTCATCGGCAGGGCGTCCATGTCCGCGCGCAGGCCGATGGTGCGCCCCGATGCGCCGTTCCGCAGCACGCCCACCAGCCCGGTGACGCCCAGGCCGCGATGCACCTCGATGCCCCATTCCGCCAGCCTCGCCGCGACGTAGTCCGACGTGGCGCGCTCCTCGTAGCAGAGCTCGGGCGTGCGGTGGATGGTCTGGCGCCACTCGGCCATCTCGGGCTGCTGGGCGGCGAGCGTGTTGGGGACGGGCATTCCGGTGTTCCTGGATTCGCGCCATCATCCGGCGTGGGCAGGGGAGACGCAACACCGATGGACGCCATCCTGGCGCTGGACCAGGGCACGACCTCCACGCGCGCCATGGCCTTCGACGCGGCGCTGCGCCCGCTGCGGACCGCGCAGGTGGAGCTGCCCCAGCACTTCCCCCACCCCGGCTGGGTAGAGCACGACGCCGAGGAGATCGCGGCCCACGCCCTGCGCGTGCTGCGCGAGGTGGCCCCCGAGCCGCGGCGCGTCGCCGGCATCGGCATCACCAACCAGCGCGAGACGACGGTGCTGTGGGAGCGCGCCACCGGCCGCCCGATCGGCCGCGCCATCGTCTGGCAGGACCGCCGCACGGCAGGGGCCTGCGACGCGCTGCGCGCCCACGAGGCCGACGTGGCGGCCCGCACCGGGCTGCGGCTGGACCCCTATTTCTCCGCCACCAAGCTGGGCTGGATGCTCGACGCCACGCCAGGCGCGCGCGAGGCCGCCGCGCGCGGGGAGCTGTGCTTCGGCACGGTGGACAGCTTCCTGCTGTTTCGCCTCACCGAAGGGCGCGTGCACGCCACAGACGCCACCAACGCCTCGCGCACCCTGCTGATGGACCTGCGGACCGGCGCCTGGGACCCGGCGCTGTGCGACCTGTTCCGCATCCCCATGGCCCTGCTGCCGGAAATCCGCGACAGCGCGGGCGATTTCGGCGAGACGGCGGCGCTGGGTGGGCGCGTGCGAATCCTGGGCGTGGCGGGGGACCAGCAGGCGGCGACGCTGGGCCAGGCCTGCTTCGCGCCCGGCATGGTGAAGTCCACCTACGGCACCGGCTGCTTCGCCCTGCTGGTGACGGGCGCGGAGCCGGTGATGTCGCGCCACCGCCTGCTTTCCACGGTGGCGTGGCAGCTCGCCGGCCGCCGGACCTACGCGCTGGAGGGCGCGATCTTCAACGCCGGCGCCACCGTGCAGTGGCTGCGCGACGGGCTGGGCATCATCGCCCACGCGCGCGAGGCCGATGGCTGGGCGCAGCGGGCCGACCCCGCGCAGCGCGTCCACCTGGTGCCCGCCTTCACCGGCCTGGGCGCGCCGCACTGGGACCCCGCGGCCCGCGCCGCCATCCTCGGCATGACTCGCGGCACCGGCCGGGCGGAGATCTGCCGCGCCGCCCTGGAATCCGTGGGCTTGCAGACCGCCGACCTGCTAAGGGCCATGCGCGCCGACTGGCCGGGCGCCGGCGACATCGTGCTCCGCGTGGATGGCGGGATGGTGGCCAGCGACTGGACCATGCAGTTCCTGGCCGACATCCTCCAGGCCCC
>JALHNW010000381.1 GCA_022843345.1 Rubritepida sp.
GGAGCCCGCGCTGGCGGAGAACCTGGCCCAGGCGCCGGCCCCGCAGCCGGCCGCGCCCCCGGGCAATGACTGGGTCGCCCCGCTCGACCCGCGCTACACCTTCGACACCTTCGTGGTCGGCAAGCCCAACGAGTTCGCCCATGCCTGCGCCCGCCGCGTGGCCGAGGCCCCGGCGATGGCCGGCTTCAACCCGCTGTTCCTGTACGGCGGGGTGGGGCTGGGCAAGACGCACCTGATGCACGCCATCGCGTGGTCCCTGCGCGAGCAGAACCCGCACCTGCCCGTGGCCTACATGAGCGCCGAGAAGTTCATGTACCGCTTCATCGCGGCACTGCGCAGCCACAACACCACCGAGTTCAAGACGCAGCTGCGCTCGGTGCAGGTGCTGATGGTGGACGACCTCCAGTTCCTCATCGGCAAGGACAACACGCAGGAGGAGTTCTTCCACACCTTCAACGCGCTCATTGACGGCGGCAAGCAGATCATCCTGTCCGCCGACAAGGCGCCGACCGACCTGTCGGGCATCGAGGACCGGCTGCGCACGCGCCTGTCCGCCGGCATCGTGGCCGACCTGCACGCCACCACCTACGAGCTGCGCCTGTCCATCCTCCAGGCCAAGGCGAGCGACGCGGGCGTCGCCATCCCGCCCGTGGTGCAGGAGCTGCTGGCGCGCAAGATCGCGTCCAACGTGCGCGACCTGGAGGGGGCGCTGAACCGCCTCGTCGCCCACGCCAAGCTGTTCGGCCGGCCCATCACGCTCGACACCGCGCCCGAGGTGCTGGCCGACATCCTGCGCTCCCACGACCGGCGCATCTCGATCGACGACATCCAGCGCAAGGTGGCCGAGCACTTCAACATCAAGCTCAGCGAGATGTCGTCGGAGCGGCGCGCGCGCGCGGTGGCGCGGCCGCGGCAGGTGGCGATGTACCTGTGCAAGCAGCTCACCCAGCGCTCCCTGCCCGAGATCGGCAAGCGCTTCGGCGACCGCGACCACACGACGGTGTTGCACGCGGTGAACAAGGTGACGGCGCTGATGGCCGAGGACCCCTCCTTCGCCGAGGACGTGACGCTGATCCGCCGCATGCTGGAAACCTGAGGGCCAGATTGGCCGCTGGGCCGCTTGCTGCTAACTGGGCGTGATTCGCCAGAGGGACCGGGACAGATGAAATTCAGCGTCGAGCGCGCCATCCTGCTCAAGGCCCTGGCCCACGCGCAGTCGGTGGTGGAGAAGCGCAACACCATCCCCATCCTGGCCAACATCCTGCTGGACGCCCGCGAGGGCGGGCTGAAGATCACGGCGACCGACATGGAGATCGCCATCGTCGAGGAGGTGCCGGGCGTGCAGGTGGCCCGCGCCGGGCGCACCACCGCGCCGGCGGCGACCCTGTTCGAGATCGTCCGCAAGCTGCCCGACGGCGCGACGGTGGAGTTGGATCACAAGGGCGGCGACGCCCCGCTGGCGCTGCGGGCCGGACGCTTCCAGACCAGCCTGTCCGTGCTGCCGGTCGAGGACTACCCGGCGATGACCGAGGGCTCGCTGCCGCACGCCTTTAAGCTGGAGGCGGCGAAGCTGCGCGGCCTCATCGACCGCACGCGCTTCGCCATCTCCACCGAGGAGACGCGCTACTACCTCAACGGCATCTACCTGCACGTGGCCGATGCCGAGGGCCGCAAGGTGCTGCGCGCCGCGGCCACCGACGGCCACCGCCTGGCGCGGGTGGAGGAGGAGCTGCCCGCGGGTGCGGCCGGCATGCCCGGCGTCATCATCCCGCGCAAGACCGTAGCCGAGCTGCGCAAGCTGGCCGAGGAGACGCGCGACGAGATCGAGGTGAAGCTGAGCGAGACCAAGATCTCCTTCCGCATCGGCGCGGTGGCGCTCACCTCCAAGCTCATCGACGGCACCTTCCCGGACTACGAGCGCGTGATCCCCAAGGGGAACGACAAGGTGATGGAGGTCCACTCCAAGGCCTTCGCCGAGGCCGTCTCCCGCGTGGCCGCCATCTCCTCCGAGCGCTCGCGCCCGGTGAAGCTGTCGCTGGCCGCGGACTACCTGGAAGTCACCGCCAACTCCGCCGAGGCCGGCAACGCGCGCGAGGAGCTGGATGGCGGCCTCGTCACCTACGCTGCCGCGCCGCTGGAGATCGGCTTCCAGGCGCGGTATCTCGCCGACATCACCGACCAGGCGGGGGATACGCTGGTGTTCCGCTTCTCCGACGGCAACGCGCCGACGGTGGTGCAGGACAAGGCGGACCAGGGCGCGCTCTACGTGCTGATGCCGATGCGGGTCTGACCTCCCCACGCCAGTTTTTCCTCCGCTTCGCTGCGGAAAAACCGCCGCGGGGACCCCATGTGAGGGGCTCTTCATTCCCTGATGTGGTCCCTCCCGCCACGGCGAAGCCGCGGCGGGGTCCCTGAGGCGTCCTGTTGCACGATCCCTCCCCCCGCCTCACCCGCCTGCGGCTGACGCGCTTCCGCTCCTACGCGGCGGCCGAGCTGCGCTTCGGCGGGCGGCTCGTGCTGTTCTCCGGCCCCAACGGCGCGGGCAAGACCAACATCCTGGAAGCCATCTCCCTCCTCTCCCCCGGCCGCGGCCTGCGCGCGGCGCGGATGGCGGAGGTGGCGATGCATTGCGCGCCCTCCTGGGCCGTCTCGGGCCATTTCGCCGACGCGGCGGGCGGCTTCGAGGTGGGCACCGGCACGCTGGACGACGCCACCGGCGAGCGCCGCGCCTTCCGCCTGAACGGCGAGAAGCTGCCCACCCAGGCGGAGCTGGCCGAGCGCCTGCCCATGGTCTGGCTGACGCCGCAGCAGGACCGGCTGTTCAGCGACCCCGCCTCCGCCCGCCGCCGCTTCCTGGACCGCCTGGTCCTGGCCTTCGAGCCGCGCCACGCGCGCGAGGTCGGCGCCTACGAGCGCGCCATGGCCCACCGCAACCGCCTGCTGGCCGAGCCGGACGCCGACCCCGCCTGGCTGGGCGCGCTGGAGGAGGAGATGGCCCGTCACGGCAT
>JALHNW010000382.1 GCA_022843345.1 Rubritepida sp.
AGGCCTGCAGGATCTCGGCGGCGCCGTCGAAGTTGCCGAGCTCGCCGATGATCTGTTCGCCGGTCATCATGTGACCGCCACGCGGACGTCGTTGCGCTCGGCCAGGTGCTGCCGAAGCCGGGCATCCATCAGCGTCTGCAGCCGATGCGCATCGACACCCAGTTCGGCTGCCAATTCCGCGGCGATACGGGCCGGCCATGCGAGGATGGCATCGCGCTCCTCCTTGGCCAGCCGGTGCACCAGCATGAGCGCGCGCGCCTTCTCGACCAGCTGCCCGCGACGCTCATCGAGCCGGAGCTTGCGCTCCTGCGCCTTGAGCATCTCGTTGGCGGTGCGGGCATTGTGGAAGCTGCTGCCGCCGGCGGAGGGCGTGGGCAGCGGCTCCGGCAGGGACGGCGCGACGAATGCCGGTCGCGCCGGCGGCGGCGGTGGCGAGGGCGAAGGCTGTACCGGTACCGGCGCCACCATGGCCGCCGTCTTGCGCGCCGGATCGCTGCTCGCGGCCAGCCGCGCGCGGACCTTCTCGACGTCCCAGCCGCCGCCCGGCTCCTGCGCGATGCGGCCGGACTGGGCGGCCTTCTGCAGCGCGGTGTGCGAGATGCCGAGCCGGCGCGCCACCTCGCGCTGCGAGGACACCAGCGCATCGGAAGCGGCTGCGATCATGATGTGATCGAACCCCTCCGATCTTAGCAATTCGATGAGCGCGAGATGCGCTTGGCTCGTGCGCGGCGCAGCGCGAATGGTCCGTCACACGCAGAGCATCACGCCCTGCACCACGACGGAGACCACGATGACCGACCGCACCGCCCGCGCCGCCCGCAACCAGGAAAATAGCCTGGCCGCCTTCCTCGCGAAGAAGGCCGAATTCGACGCCCTCCTCGCCGAACTCACCCAGGCCAGCGCGGACCATTTCGGCGCGGACCCCGAGGAGGTGCTTTGGGGCGAAGCAGCCTGGCTTTCGGACGCCACCGCGAAGCTGAAGGACATCGCTGACCAGCATTTCCGCCGCGGCGAGTACGAAGTCTGACGCGGGCCACTTCCGCAACGCCCCGACCGGCAGCGCCGGCGGGGCTCCCGGCAGTAGGGGCCGATGACCGGCACCCGAAACCGGAGACCACCACGATGACAAAGCTTTCCGACAGCCAGCGCGTGATCCTGAGCGCCGCCGCGCAGCACGAGATGGGCCTCGCCCGCGCGCCGAAGACCCTGCCGGCCGCGGCCCGCAACGCGGTGTTCCGCAGCCTGATCAAGAACAACCTGCTGACGGAAATCAACGCGCCGCGGGAGCATGTCGGGCTGGGCTGGCGCCAGGATGAGGACGGGAGCTGGGTCGTGGCGCGCATCACCGACGATGGGCTGCGCGCCATCGGCATCGACCCGAATGAGGGCGACGCGGTGGCCGACACGGCGCCGACGGTGGCGCCGGACGCCGAGCCCGCGGCGCAGGACGCCCCCGCCGACGAAGCCGCCCAGGCTGCGCCCCTGACGGAGGAAATCGCAATGCTCGACCAGGCTCTCGTGGCGCCCGCCGCCACGCCGCGCGCCAGCCTTCGCGATGCCGCCGCGGCCATCCTCGCCGCCTGGGACGATCAGGCCGCTCGCTTCGGGACGCATGATGGCGACTTGATCGGCGCCCTGGACGCGCCGATCGCAGCCCTCCGCATCCTGCTCGCCGGCAAGACCACGCGCGCACCGCGGGACGCCAGCGCGCCCCGCAAGCCGCGCGAGGGCACGAAGCAGGAGCAGGTGCTGGCCATGCTGCGCCGGCCCGAGGGTGCCACGGTCGCGCAGATCGCCGAGGCCACCGGCTGGGCGCAGCACACAGTCCGGGGATTCTTTGCGGGGCTGAAGAAGAAGGGCCATGCGGTCGAGGTAATGGAGCGGGTCCGCCAAGTGGGCCCGAACAAGGAAGGCGCGCGGGGCTCCTACACGGTCTATTGCGTCGCCGAGGGAAAATGATTGGGAGGCAGCGCGCAAAATTGAACGGCTGCGCGCTGCCACCACCTGACATGGTATAGGTGCTCCGGGCCGTACCCTCGCGCCTCTGACTCCTCGTTGTGGCAGAGGACGTTCAGAACATTGTTCGGCGTAGGCTCATCTGCCTCGATCCGATATTTTGCCCCCATCCATCGACGCAGCTCGGAGTGCGAAGGGGTCGCCGTCTCAGCAATCTCAGCAGCCAGGAGCGTGAATTTGCGAACTAGCTCATCGTGGCGCCGTGCTCGTTCAGCAAAACCGAAGACTAGGTTCGCGCCCCCGAAAAGCGCGGTCGCAGCGCTTGCTACCGTGGCGAGGGTCGGCATTCCCTGAGAGATGGAAACGAACGCGGCGCTTCCTGCTACCAGCGAGACGACGCTCGGCCATCGCGCGAGCGCGTCGAACCAAGAACGACGCTTCGAATGATAGCGAACGCTCACTGAAACCGAGAACTCAAGCTGAGTAAGTTTGGCTTCGTCCGCTACTTCGAAGGCGGGGGCCGGGACGGTGGCGGTACTCGTGGAGACACAGTCCCCGGATTTGGCGTGTTCCGTGGAATGGGGCTCTGGACCGGCGGTGCCGGAGGTCGGCTTGGGGGTGTGGGTGGCTTTGCCATTCACTGATCAGACCTATCCGATTCGCTGAATGATAGCATGAGCATTAAGCAATGTGGTTGCCCGTGTGTCGCCGAGCCCTATCGCAGGCAGAAAAGCGATCCCCACCCATCAGCATCGCGTCCTTGCCGGTGAGCTGCTGCCATCGCTGAATGGCCACATCGACATAGCGGGGATCGATATCCACCGCGTGGCAGAACCGCCCCGTCGTCTCGGCTGCGATGAGCGTGGTGCCGCTGCCGAGGAAGGGATCGTAGATCGCCTCGCCGGCCGCGCTGTTGTTGATGATCGGGCGGCGCATGCATTCCACCGGCTTCTGGGTACCGTGCACCGTCGCCGCATCCTCGTCGCCACCATTGCTGATGGCCCAGAGCGTCGCCTGGTCCCGCGCGCCCTGCCAGTGGCCGGT
>JALHNW010000383.1 GCA_022843345.1 Rubritepida sp.
CCAGCCAGGCCAGCAGCAGGAGGCGCGCGCCGGTGGCGACCTCCGTGGTGACGCCCGCCCAGAACTGCCGGGCGCGGGCGGAGTCCAGCGGCGCGCGGAAGGAGACGGAGCCGCCCTGCGCCACGCATTCCGCCAGCAGGCGCGCCAGCGGACGCTCGGCGCTGGAGGCGGCGGCGGCGTCCAGCGCCTCCACCACCAGCCCCGCGCATGGCTTGGCGTAGCGGAATTCCAGCGAGTTGGAGCGGTCGTCCAGGATGCGGATGGCGCCCTGCCGGATGTAGCCGGCCTTCTCGTAGAAGGCGTGGGCGGCGGCGAAGCGCGTGTCGGTCCACAGCACCAGCCGCTTGGCGCCGTTCGCGCGGGCGTGGCCCTCCGCTGTGGCGAGCAGGCGCTGGGCCAGGCCGGTGCCGCGCGCCGCCTTGTCGAGGTAGACGCGGCAGATTTCCCACGCGTCGTCCTCGCGCAGCGGGCGGGCGGCGATCATGCCGCGATGGTCCGCGGAGAGCCACAGCGCGCCGCCGAGCCCGGCGAAGTGGGTGGCCAGGTGGCGCAGCTCCGGCAGCTCGCCATCCAGGTCGAACACCACGCCGGGGTAGTCCGCCCAGGCCTCGCGCACCAGGCGGATGAACTGCTCCGCGTCGGCGTCGGTGCCCGGGCGGATCGCCGTCACGCCAGCGCGTCGCAGAAGCGGCGGATGCGCGCCATCGCCTCGCGCAGCTCCTCCATGCCGGTGGCGTAGGAGATGCGGATGTAGGGCGACATGCCGTAGGCCGCGCCCTGCACCACGCCCACATGCGCCTCCTCCAGCAGGGCCAGGGCGAAGTCGGTGTCGGTGGCCAGCGTCGTGCCCGCGGGCGTGCGCTTGCCCAGGCAGCCGGCGATGTTGGGGAAGACGTAGAAGGCGCCCTCGGGCGTGTGGCAGGCGATGCCGGGGCAGGCGTTCAGCGCCTCCACCACGAAGTCGCGCCGCGCGCGGTATTCGGCCGCGCGCTCCCTCACCAATTCCTGCGGGCCGTCCAGCGCCGCCACCGCCGCCGCCTGGCCGACGGTGGACACGCCCGAGGTCGCCTGGCCCTGCATGTTGAACATCGCCGCGATCAGGTGCTTCGGCCCGCCGCAGAAGCCGATGCGCCAGCCGGTCATGGCGTAGGTCTTCGACGCGCCGTTGACCGTCAGCGTGCGGTCCTTCAATCGCGGCTCCACCTCGGCGACCGTGCAGAACTCGAAGCCGTCATAGACCAGGTGCTCGTACATGTCGTCCGTCATCACCCAGACATGCGGGTGCTGGAGCAGCACCTCGGCGATCGCCTGCATCTCGGCGCGCGAGCAGGCGGCACCCGTGGGGTTGGAGGGGAAGTTGAGCATCACCCACTTGGTCTTGGGCGTGATGGCGGCGGCCAGGTCCTCGGGCCGCAGCTTGAAGCCGTTGTTCTGCGGGCAGGTGACGGTGACGGGCACGCCGCCGGCCACCTTCACCATGTCGGCGTAGGAGATCCAGAAGGGGGCGGGGATCACCACCTCGTCGCCCGGGTCGAGCGTCGCCATGAAGGCGTTGAAGATCGCCTGCTTGCCGCCGTTGGTGACGAGGATCTCGTCATCCGCGTAGTCCAGCCCGTTGTCGCGCTTGAACTTGCGGCGGATGGCGGCCTTGAGCGCGGGCGTGCCGCCCTGCGGCGGGTACTTGGTGTCGCCGGAGAGCGCCGCCTGGTGGGCGGCCTCGATGGCGTGGGAGGGCGTCGGGAAGTCCGGCTCGCCGTTGCTGAGCGAGACGACCTTGATGCCCTGCGCCGCCAGCGCGCGGGCCTTCTGCCCCATGACGACGGAGGCGGACACCTGGACGGAGGCGAGGCGCTGGGCGAGGGCGGGCATCGGGCGATCCTGTGACATGGCAGGGCCGAGCCTACGCCCGCCGTGTCCCTGTCGCCAGATGCCGCGCCCTGCGCTATTCCCCCCGCCCATGCGCTACTTCCTGGATTTCGAGAAACCGCTGGCCGAGCTGGAAGGCAAGGTCGAGGAGCTTCGCCGCACCACCGATGCCGGCGGCATCGACGTGGCCGACGAGGTGCAGAAGCTGCGCGACAAGGCGGAGAAGCTGCTGGCGCAGACCTACGCCAAGCTCTCCCCCTGGCAGAAGGCGCAGGTGGCCCGCCACCCCGAGCGGCCAAAGTGCCTGGACTACGTGGCCGGCCTCATCGAGGAATGGACGCCGCTGGCCGGCGACCGCGCCTTCGCCGACGACGCCGCCATCATCGGCGGGCTGGGGCGCTTCCGCGGCCGCGCCGTGGCCGTGCTGGGCACGGAGAAGGGCACCGAGACCGAGAGCCGGGTTAAGCACAATTTCGGCATGGCCAAGCCCGAGGGCTACCGCAAGGCGCGCCGCATCATGGAACTCGCCGGGCGCTTCGGCCTGCCCATCCTGAGCTTCGTGGACACCTCCGGCGCCTTCCCGGGCATCGAGGCGGAGGCGCGCGGCCAGGCGGAAGCCATCGCGCGCTCCATCGAGGCGGGGCTGGACGCCCCCGTGCCCTTCGTCGCCACCATCATCGGCGAGGGCGGCTCGGGCGGGGCCATCGCACTCGCCGCGGCCGACCGGGTGCTGATGCTGGAGCACGCGATCTACTCGGTCATCTCGCCCGAGGGCTGCGCGAGCATCCTGTGGCGCGACGCCGCGATGGCCGCGACCGCGGCCGAGGCGCTGAAGCTGACGGCCGAGGACCTGAAGCGCCTGGCCCTGATAGACCTCATCATCCCCGAGCCGCTGGGCGGCGCGCACCGCGACAACGCGGCGACCGTGGCCGCGGTGGGCCACGCGGTGGAGGAGGCGCTGGAGCCGCTGCTGGCGCTGGACGGGCCGACGCTCAAGGCGCGCCGGCGGGAGAAGTTCCTGGAGATGGGGCGCGGCGCGGCGGCGTGAGCGGGAACGGCCCCGCTGGGGCGCGCGTCGGGCGGTCGCGCCGGGCCGCTCCCTTGATGTCTCGATGCCCCCAGG
>JALHNW010000384.1 GCA_022843345.1 Rubritepida sp.
GGCGGCCGCTGGCCGGCTGGGTGGACGCGCTGGCCGAGGTGCGCCGCAACGCCGAGGAGGCGGAGCGCCTGGCGCTGGATCGCCGCCAGGCGGTGCTGGTGGCGCTGGACAGGCTGCGGCGCGGGTAGCAGAAGCAGCGCATGCCGCGCACCTGCCTCACCACGCCCATCTACTACGTCAACGACCGGCCGCACATCGGCCACGCCTACACCTCGCTGGCCGCCGACGTGCTGGCGCGCTGGAAGCGGCTGGACGGGCACGAGGTCTTCTTCCTCACCGGCACGGACGAGCACGGCCAGAAGGTGGAGAAGGCGGCCCAGGACGCGGGCGAGGACCCGCAGGCCTTCACCGACCGCGTCTCGCAGGCCTTCCGCGACCTCACCGCGGTGATGGGCTTCTCCAACGACGCCTTCATCCGCACCACCGAGGGGCGCCACCGCCGCGCCTGCCAGGAACTCTGGAAGCGCCTGGCCGAGCGCGGCGAGATCCGCCTCGGCGGCTATGAGGGCTGGTACGCCGTGCGCGACGAGGCCTTCTACGGCCTCGACGAACTGACCGAGCGCGACGGCGTGAAGTATGCGCCGAGCGGCGCGCCGGTGGAGTGGGTGACGGAGCCGTCCTACTTCTTCGCCCTGTCGAAGTGGCAGGACCGGCTGCTCCAATTCTACGACGCGAACCCCGATTTCATCGCGCCCGCCACGCGGCGCAACGAGGTGATTGCCTTCGTGAAGGGCGGCCTGCAGGACCTGTCCATCAGCCGCACCTCCTTCCGGTGGGGCGTGCCGGTGCCGGGCGACGACGCGCACGTGATGTACGTCTGGCTGGACGCGCTGACCAACTACATCACCGCCCTGGGCTGGCCGGAGGAGGGCGCCGACTGGCGCTTCTGGCCGGCGGACGTGCATTTCGTCGGCAAGGACATCCTGCGCTTCCATGCGATCTACTGGCCCGCCTTCCTGATGGCCGCGGGGCTGGAGCCGCCCCGGCGCGTCTTCGCCCATGGCTGGTGGACGAACGAGGGGCAGAAGATCAGCAAGTCGCTGGGCAACGTCATAGACCCCGTGGCACTGGTCGAGCAGTTCGGGCTGGATCCGGTGCGCTACTTCCTGCTGCGCGAGGTGCCCTTCGGCCAGGATGGCGACTTCGCGCGCGCCGCCCTGGTGAACCGCACCAATGGCGAGCTGGCCGACGTGCTGGGCAACCTCGCCAACCGCACGTTGACCCTGATCGCCAAGAACTGCGCCGGTGCCCTGCCGACCCCGGCCCCGCCCGAGGGCGCGCTGGGCGAGGCGCTGGCCGGCCTGCCCGCGCGCGTCGGCGCCCACCTGGACCGGCAGGAATTCCACCTGGCGCTGGAAGCGATCTTCGCCGCCGCCCGCGCCGCCAACGTCCACATCACCGAGCAGGCGCCCTGGGCGCTGCGCAAGACCGACCCCGCGCGCATGGCGGTGGTGCTGCGCCAGCTGCATGACGCGCTGCGCGTGCTGGGCACCGTGCTGCAGCCCTTCATGCCGGGCACCATGGCGCTGATGCTGGACCAGCTCGGCGTGCCGGGCGATGCGCGGGCGCTGGCGGCGCTCGACGCACCCTTGCCGGAGGGCACCGCCATCGGCACCCCCGCGCCGCTGTTCCGCAAGGTCGAGGCATGATCGTCGATTCGCACTGCCACCTGGATCACTTCGACGCCGAGGAGCGGCCCGCCATCGTCGCGCGCGCCGTGGCGGCGGGGGTGACGCGCATGGTCACCATCGGCACGCGGGTGGACCAGGCCCCGGCCGTGAAGGCGATCGCCGAGCGCTTCCCGGAGGTCTGGGGCACGGTGGGCGTGCACCCGCACCAGGCGGGCGACGGAGCGATGCCGACGGTGGAGGAGCTGGTGGCGCTGGCCGACCACCCGCGCATCATCGGCATCGGCGAGAGCGGGCTGGACTACTTCTACGACAAGTCCCCGCGCGACGTGCAACGCGAAGGGTTCCGGCGCCACATCCGCGCGGCGCGCGCCGCCGGCCTGCCGCTGGCGATCCACGCGCGCGACGCCGACGAGGACATCGCGGCCATCCTGCGCGAGGAGCGGGAAGGGGGGGCATTCGACTTCCTGCTGCACTGCTTCTCCTCCACGCCGGCGCTGGCGGAGGCGGCGCTGGGAATGGGGGGGTACCTGTCCTTCAGCGGCATCCTCTCCTTCCCGCGCAGCACGGAGCTTCGCGAGGTGGCGGCGCGCGCCCCGGCCGGCCGCCTGCTGGTGGAGACCGACGCCCCCTTCCTGGCGCCGGTGCCGCACCGCGGCAAGCGCTGCGAGCCGGCCTTCACCGCGCTGACCTGCGCCGTGCTGGCCCAGGCGCGCGGCGTGGCGCCCGATGCGATGGCCGCGCAGACCACGGCCAATTTCTTCCGGCTGTTTCAGCGCGCAGGGGGCGGTCCGTAGCGGTTCGGCGCCGCCCCGCCGCGCGTGGCGAGGCGGATGACCAGCAGGATCGCCAAGCCGATGCCCAGCCCCATCAGCAGCAATGCCAGCCATTGCAGCCCGGGCTTCTGCGCGGCGAGGCCGGCGAGCACGAGCGGCGGCAGCATGGCGCCCTGCCACCAGCCGCTCCGCCCCGTGTCGTGCAGGCGCCGCGCGCCGGCGGCGAGGGTGGGCGGCAGGAGCGCGAGGCTGACGGCCACGCCGAGGAAGCCGGTGCCGATGATGGTTTCCACCACCCCGGCCGCGGCGCTGGCCAGGAGGGTGAAGAGGTAGAACCACCAGAACTCGGCGCGCCCCGCCCGGCCCTCGAACCGGGCGAAGGCGGACAGGCAGGCGCGGATCGCCTCGACGAATCCCATCGGGGGCTCCATTGGTTGGGCGCGCAAGGGAAGGGGCGGGCGGCATGGCAGGTCAACCACGCATCCGGGTCACGCTGCTGGGGACCGGGCCTTCGCAGGGCGTGCCCGCCATCGGCGGCGCGGACGGGCGCGGCGACTGGGGCAGCTGCGACCCGGC
>JALHNW010000385.1 GCA_022843345.1 Rubritepida sp.
CTGCGCCCCGCCCCCGACCGCCAGCACGCGCGCGTGACGCGCCTGCCCGAGGCCGGCGGCGGCCTGCTGGACGAGGCGCCGCAGCCGGAGGTGGTGCTGCTGGGCTCCTCCTTCTCGCTGAACGGCAACTTCCACGGCGCGCTGCAGGAGGCGCTGTCGGCCCCCGTGCTGAACTTCGGCCGGGCGGGCGGCGGCGTGACGGGCGGGGCGCGCGACTGGTTCGCCAGCGCCACGGCGCGCGAGGCCCGGCCGAAGCTGGTGGTGTGGGAGATCCTGGAACGCGGCCTGCCCCAGCCGATCACCGCCGAGGAGCGGGCCTTCCTGGAGCGGTAGCGGCGAGGCGGAACGCCCGCGGCCGCGCCGGGGCCCCCGTCCTGGCCGGGAGACGAACCGCCAGGATCATGCCGGCCCGGCGCGGGCAACGCGCCGCGATCGTGCTGGGACCGGGCGCGCCAAAGGCCCGGGCGCACCCTCGCCCTCCGGTCGCGCCGGGGCTTCGCCCTGGCGCGGAGACGAACGAGCAGGATGGGATAGGCCCGGCGCGGGCGAAGCTCCGCGGCCGCGCACGGGACCAGGCGAACCCACGCAAGCAGCGCGCCCCGCACCCTCCGGTCGCGCCGGGGCTCCGCCCTGGCGCGGAGACGAACAGGCAGGATGGGCGGGGCCCGGCACGCGCGAAGCCGCGTGGCCGCACGCAAGGTCAGGCGCCCCCAACGGCACGCCGCGCACCTGCGAGCGGGGCCCCCGCGCCGCTTTCTCCGCGACGCGCAGCGACGCGGAGAAAGTGGCGTGGGGCTAAACGGGCGCCGTCCGCGCCCGCAGCCGCCGGTGCGCCCGCCGCCGCAGCGCCCAGTACACCGGCCCGGCGATGAGGATGATGGCGAGGAACACCGCCCCGAGCAGCGCCCACGGGTTGCCGCCCAGGTAGTATTGCGGCCACAGGTGCGGCGGCAGGCTGCCCACCTCGTAGGTGCCGCCCACGCGGAAGCTGTCCACCCGCCCGCCGGCCAGCAGCGTCAGGTCGCCCTGGATGCGCTGGAGCTGCTCGGGGTCGCGCATCGCGGCCAGCATCGCCTCCATGCCGGTGGCCGAGGAGCCGGTGAGCGCCACGACGGAGCGGCCGGAGCGCAGCGGGCTCTCGAAGCCGATCAGCGCGCCCAGCGCCTCGCCCGGCTGGGCGAGCTGCGCCTGCACGCGGTCCAGCTCCGAGCGGCGCTCGCCGCCGAACAGGTTGCGGATGTTGCCGATGCCCGAGTTGGTGGCGACCGTCAGCCGGTTGCCGGCCATCTGCACCGGCCCGTCGCGCAGCAGGGAGGCCAGTGCGGGCTGGCGCTCCAGCGGGCCGAGGACGAGGAGGTCGCGGTCCGCCACCTCGCTCAGCCCGTTGGGCCGCACGACGGCGAGGTTGACGGGCGGGTAGCCGACGATGGCGGCGATGCGGCCCATCAGGGTGAGGAAGGTTTCCAGCTCCTGCGCCGTCGGCCGCTCCGGCAGGATGGCGGCGGAGCGCGCGAGGTCGGCGTTCACCGTGAAGGGAAAGCCCGAGGAGATGAAGTGCGCGAGGTTGGGCAGGGTGGTGAAGCGATAGGCGGCCGAGAGGTCGATGACGCTGTCGGGGTCCACCGAGGCGCGCACGTCGCCCGGCACCGCCACGCAGTCGCCGCGGTGCAGCGGGCGCATGTCGAAGCGCAGCTGCATCTCGTTCTGGCCGAACAGCATGTAGGGCGGCAGGCCCACGCGCTCCTCGCCGCGCTCGGGCTGGGTGAGGCGCTGGCGCACCCAGTTCACCAGCCAGAAGTCGTCCGGCTGGGCCAGCGGCAGGGAGCGCAGGTAGATGTCGTTGATCGAGACGTCGAGGCGCGAGACCATCACGTCGGTGATCGGCCCCGGCGGCGAGCGGAAGGCGACGTTGGAAAGCAGCGAGCGGTTGCGCCAGGTGTAGAGGTCGGGCGCCGTGCGGAAGGGGATGTTGATCGGCGCGGGCACGTAGCCGAAGGCCTGCAGCTCGGAGGGGTCAACCAGCTCGCCGAACTTCACCGGGCGGTCGGTCCGCACCCAGCGCGGCGCGTCGTAGGCCAGGCGGGCGGGCACGGAGGTGGGCTGCACGGTCGCGATCTCGCCCGACAGCGCCTCGCGCCCCACGCCCAGCACGGTGGCGGCGGTCACCGCCTCGGCGCCCGAGCGGCCGGCGACCACCAGCAGCAGCCCCCAGGGGTCGTTGGGGTTGGCGATGATGGCCAGCGTCGGCCCGTCCAGGCGCGGCAGCGCGAGGCCGGGGATGGAGTCCACGCCCGTCGAGACCACCACCGCGTTGCCGCGCGCGGGGATCTGCGAGGAAACGGGGAAGGACGCGCCGCGGTAGTCCGCCTGCACGGCGAACCAGCCCGAGACGATGGCCGCCGCCCGCAGCGCCTCGTTGCCCGCGGGGTCGGCGATCACGACCGGAAGGTTCAGCGGCTCGCGCAGCAGGCGGGGGTCGAAGAAGGGCTCGGGCAGGCGCGCGAGGTCGCGGGTGATCGGCAGCTTCTCCAGCGTCAGCGCGACGGTCGCGGTGTCGGAGACGGTGGACCACAGCAGGCCGGAAAGCGGGTCGTTGCACTCGATGGCGTAGCGGCCGGTGAAGCGGAAGTTCAGCCGGTTCGCATCGGCGAAGAAGACCGGGTTGATGGGGAATTCCAGCGGGCCGAAGGCGGGGCGCGCGCGGTCGGGCGTCACCACGCCGACGAACTGCTCGTTCAGCGTGATGGCGATCTGCGACAGCTCGGGGATCAGCGCGGGCGAGGTGGCGCCCTGGAGCGTGAGGCGCGCATCCGTCACCACCTCGTCCCCGCGCACGCCGAACAGGATGCCCTGCAGGTCGGTGGTGCCGCGCAGCTGCATCGGCCCGCGCAGGCCGAGCTGGCGCAGCGTGCGCGTCTCCACCCGCGTGGAGCCCGGCGCGGCGGGGGCGGCGTTCTGGTCGGTGGCGAAAAGCGGCGC
>JALHNW010000386.1 GCA_022843345.1 Rubritepida sp.
GGTGGAGGCCAGCTTCGATTTCCGCGCCGCCTTCAACGCGACGGCGACGCGCATGATGACGGCGGTGCTGCGGAACCAGCAGGCGGGGACGGAGTACGCGTGAGGCACTGGGTCAGGGATCACCTCTCTCCGAAGAGGGTGCGAACAGTTCTGGCTCGCTGGTCGTACTGTTCGTCGCTTTCGTCGGGCCGGCGGTCGATCCCGCCCATCGGTTGGTCCGCCAGTTCGGGCGAAACGAAAACTTCGATGCGAACTGGTTCGTCATCCGCCGCGCTCGCGTCCGAAACTCTGCTCGCCGCCATCTCTCCAAATACCGCGCTCACATCGCCTGGCGCCTCGCGGCAGGCGTCGATCACCCGCAGGATGCGCGCCGGTCCCTCGGCATCCACGACATAGACGACCATCCATGAAAAGAAGCTCACCGGCACAAATGCGCCGTCGAGCAAGGCATCATCCTCGCCCATGAAGGAAAAGGCGGCGTCCAGGTCACGCAGCGCCTGGGGCGCAATGACCGGAGCGGCCGTCATGCCGTTGCCTCGCCATCATTGGCACGCTTGGCCTCGGCCTTTTCAATAATCGCGGTCAACTCGGCATCCACCTGCTCGATGTCCAGCCAACCAACGCGCTCCGCCTCATCCCTTGCGGCATCGAGCGACGCCACCAGCGCGGCGCGCAGCTTTTCCTGCCGCTGCAGCAGGCGCAGCGCGGCGTCGAAGACCTCTTCGAATGTTTGGTAGCGACCCGCCGCCACGAGCCCTTCCGCGAAGCGGAGGCTTTCAGGTTTCAGATCAATCTCGGGCATGGTTCCTCCCAGGGCCACTTGTTGGTTGCGCGGCTCATTCGGTCCTGCGGACCGCGCGTGGTGGTCCGCGCTCGCGCCAGACCCGCAAGGCCTCGCGGATGCGCAACAGCAGTTCCTTCGGCAGCCGGCCATAGATGAAGGACCCCTCGCCAGCCTCAAGTGGCCGGAGGTCCGGTCCCGGCCAGCGGAACAGGTTCAACTCGCTCACCATCACCCAGCAAGCTTCGCGCTGCAGGCCGAGCCGGCTGCGCGTCGCGGCTGGTATTTCGACACCGGCACCATCATCCTTAGGCTTGGCCGAGGTGATCGGCAGCACTGCAACTTCGTCCACGCCGTCGTCACGGCGGATGAGCATCACGACCGCGCAGGGCCGATCCTTCGCCCCTTCCTCCCGGCCTTGGTCGTGCTCGTGGCTCCAAAGATAGGCGTAGCGCAGAACGTCGCCGACACCCGGGAGGGGCCGGCTATCGGACTTCATGGTCGAACTGCTGGGCATCCTCCGGGATGTCGGCGTTCAGGATGGCATCCACGACGTCCTGCGGAGCCTCCTCGGTCCGAAACACCTGGCGGTCGCGGCGCTTCAGGCGCTCGTATTCCTCGATCGAGATCATCACGGTCCGGGTCCGGCCATTGCGGGTAATGGCGACCGGCTGAATCAGCGCCTTGTCCTGATAGAGGCCGAAATTCCGCTGGGCCTCGGCAGCGCCCACCTTGAGCATCGGCTCTGGCATCGGTCGCGCTCCTTAAACTACGTAACCTACATAACCCATGAAGGGGCGGATTTCCATGCTCATCCTCGACATCCCGGTCGAGCCGTACTGGCTCGACCTGCCGCGCGGCGTCCGCGTGGAAATCCGCCCCGTCACCACGGCCGTCATGGCCGCCGCCCAGGCCGGCTCCGCGCGTCGCCTCGGCGCGCTGCGAGCCTCCGAGGCTGACCTCGATCCCGAAATGGCCCGCGGCCTGGCCTTCGCCTTCCTCGTCAAGGCGCTGGCCCGCCACGCCGTCACCGCCTGGGAGGGCGTCGGCGACGCCGCCGGGGTGCCGCTGCCGCTCTCGCCCGAGGCGGTTGAGCGCCTGATGGACATGGACGAGATGGCCGCCGCCTTCTGGGACCGCGCCACGGGCCCCGTCGCCGCCGTGGCCCTGGAGGGAAACGGCTGAGGGCCCGGGCCGAATGGCACTTCGGCCAGGGCCCTGACTACTGCCGCGGCTGCGCCGCCCTCGATCGCGACTGCGGCCTGGCATGCCCCTACGCCGCCCACGCGCCCTCCAGCGTCGAGGGCGCCGCAGCCTGGGCCGCCGGCACCACATGCGCTACGGCAACGATGACCGGCCTCGACCTGGACATGCCGGCCGCGCTGGCCACCGCCCGCGAGATGGGCGCCATGGGCTGGGCCACCGCGGAACTGCTGCTCGCCATGCGCATGGGCCTCGCCGCCGGCAGCGCCGCGCGCCAGGCCGGGTCGGTGGAACCGGCCTTCAGGCAGAACGCTTCGTAAGCCATTCCCGGAGCGCGTCGTTCATCCGCGTCTGCCAACCGGGTCCCGTCGCGCGCATGCGCTCCAGAAGGTCAGGGTCGAGCCGCACCGTCACCTGCCGCTTGGCCGTCGCCAGCGCCGGCCGGCCCCGACCGCGGCGCACCAGGCGCTCTCCCTCATACACGTCGGCGCGGGCGAAGTGCTCCGCCGTCAGGGGCGGCGCGTCGTCCGGATCAACCCAGGGTCCTGCGCCAGAGGGCTTCTTCCTTGGCATGTGCGTGCCTCATCGAAATGACGCGCCGCGCACCATCGCGTGGCGTCCAAACCAAAACCACCATCCGACCCTGTAGGTGGCCGGCCGAGATGAACCGCGGCTCACCGTAGTGCTGGCGATCGTCCGGCACGACCGTGTGCCGACCGGCGAACACCACCGCTGCATCGGCGAAGTCGAGACCTCGCTCGGCGAGCGTGCGGTCGCGTTTCGCCGGATCGAAGGTGATCTCCACTGCATAAAGTGTAGGGACGTGAATTGCCCTCGGCAATATCCGTCGTGACAGATATTCGAGAGGGAGGCGTGACGCATGGCGGATAGCACGCGCCGCGTCTCCGTCCGGCTGTCGCTGGACGATGCCGCCCGGGTCAAGCAGGAGCTGCGCGAGGTCGGCGAGACCGGCCAGCGCAGCCTGG
>JALHNW010000387.1 GCA_022843345.1 Rubritepida sp.
GAGCAGGATCGCGCCGCCCAGGATGGCCTGCGCCGCCGCGAGCCCCGCCCAGGGCGCCAGCAGCAGGAGGAGGGCGAGGAGCGCCACGCCCCACGCGCCCTGCGGCAGCGCCGGCCAGGCCACGCCCAGCAGGACCAGGGCGGCCACGCCGCAGGACAGGGAGAAGGCAACGCGGCGGGGCAGCATGCCCGCTTGGTGGACCGGACGCCCCGCGGTGTCAGCCCCCCGGCCGGCCCGTCAGCCGGTGACGATGTTCCAGGCGACCATGCCCAGCGTGCCCACCAGCGCCGCGCAGCAGGCGAGCAGGGTCAGGCGCAGAATGGCAAGGACGATGTCGCCCTGGCGGCGAACGCTCACTTCCTGACGCAAGGGGAGGACTCCTTCTGTAACCAGGGGTGGTAATGCATTCCGTTGTATCGCGTTCCGGTGGCCCATGCCAGCGGGAATAATTACTTAACACGGTACTTTAACAATCTGTGGTTGTGCATTGGAAGGTGGGACTGGGCCGCGGGCCGCGCTAGGCTGCCGCCCCTGGCCGTGGAGCGCAGTGACGTGGACCAACACCCGACCGAAGCCGGCCTGCCCGCGCTGTACCGCGAGATGGCGCCCCATCACCTTTTTCCGCTGTGGGAGGTGCTGCACGCCCTGGTGACCCCCGCGCCGCGTTCCGCCGCCCGCCCCGCCTTGTGGCGCTATGCCGAGGCGCGCGACTTCCTGCTGCGCGCCGGCGCCCTGATCTCGGCCGAGCAGGCGGAGCGGCGCGTGCTGATCCTGGAGAACCCGGCCCTGCCCGGCACCTCCTCCGTCACGCCCTCGCTTTATGCCGGCCTGCAGCTGATCCTGCCGGGCGAGGTGGCGCCCTGCCACCGCCATGCCCAGTCCGCGCTCCGCTTCGTCATGGAGGGCAGCGGGGCGCATACGGCGGTGGATGGCGAGAAGGCGATCATGCGCCCCTCCGACCTGGTGCTGACGCCCAACTGGCAGTGGCACGACCACGGCAACGGCAGCGACGCGCCGATGATCTGGCTGGACGGGCTGGACATCCCGACCGTGCGCTTCTTCGAGGCGAGCTTCGCCGAGCGCCTGGACGGCCCGGCGCACCCGGAGACGGCGCCGCCCGGCGACACGGCGCTGCGCTACGGCCGCAACCTGCGCCCCTTCCGCGGCACCGCCGCCGCGCGCCGGCCCGGGTCGCGGCCGCTGTTCCACTACCCCCACGCCGAGTGGAGCGCGGCGCTGGACGCGCTGGAGGCCGCAGACGCGCCCGACCCCCACCTGGGCCACGCGCTGGAATTCACCAACCCGGCCGATGGCGGCCCGGTGATGCCCACGATCGCCGCGCATGTGCGCCGCATCCCCGCCGGCTTCACGACGCGGGCGCGGCGCAGCACCGATGGCACGGTGTTCGTCGTCGTGTCCGGCTCGGGCACGGCGCGCGTCGAGGGCACCGAGTTCCGGCTGGAGGAGCGCGACCTGTTCGTCGTCCCCTCCTGGCACGCGCTGGAGATCGAGGCGGGCCCCGCGCTCACCCTCTTCGCCTACAGCGACCGCGCGGCGCAGGAGGCGCTGGGGCTGTGGCGGGAGGGCAGGTCCTGACTACTCGATCTTGACGTTCGCCTGGCGGATGATCGGCGTCCAGCGGGCGTATTCCTCGCGCACGAAGGCGTCGGTGCGCGCGGGGTCCATCCAGATCACCTCCGAGCCGATGTCGCGCAGCCGCGCCACCACGGCGGGCGCGGCCAGCGCGTCGCGCGACATCTCGGCGGCGCGGCGGATCACGGCCGCCGGCGTGCCCTTCGGCGCGAAGAGCCCGGTCCAGGAGCGCACGGCGTAGTCCGGCACGCCCGCCTCCATCACGGTGGGCAGGTCGGGGCGCAGCCCTACCCGCTCGGCGGTGCAGACGGCGAGGATGCGCACGCGCCCGGCCTCGGCCGGCGGGATGACGGTGGGCAGGTTCATCATGCCGATGGGGATGGTGCCGGCGATGAGGTCGGACAGCACCGGCCCGCCGCCGCGGTAGGGGATGTGCGTCAGCTCCAGCCCCGTGCGCAGCCGCAGCAGCTCGCCCGCCAGGTGGTTGGAGGAGCCGACGCCGGACGAGCCGAAGCTCATGCCGCCGGGCGTGCGGCGGACCAGCGCCAGCAGCTCCGGCAGGGTGCGGGCGGGGACGGAGGGGTGGACGACCACCACGTTCGGCACGTCCACCCACATGGAGATGCCCTCGAAGGCCTCGCGCACGTCGTAGCCGAGTTCGCCCGAGATCAGCGGGTGGAAGACGTGGTTGGAGGCCGACGAGACGAAGAGCCCCTGCCCATCCGGCCGCGCGCGCATGGCCACGCCCATGCCGATGGAGCCGCCGCCGCCCGGCCGGTTCTCGACCACGAAGGGCTGGCCGGCGCGGGCTTCGAACTGCGGCGACAGCAGGCGGGCGACGATGTCGTTGGACCCGCCGGGCGCCCAGGGCACCAGCAGGTTCACCGGGCGCTGCGGCCAGGCGTCCTGGGCCAGCGCGGGCGCGGCGAGCACAAAGGGGGCGGCGAGCAGGGCGCGGCGCTTCATGGCGGTTTCCTCCGTAGCAGCCCGGATACCGCATCGCGCGCCTGCGTGCGAGCCGCAATGGTGCGGCGCGGGCAAGGTTGGTAGGGTCCGCCCGCTTCGGGGGATGATGGCATGGGCGGGATGATGCGCGCGGGCGCGATGGCGGGCGCGGCGCTGCTGGCGGCGGGCTGCGCGGGCGGCGAGAGCAGCGGCGTCGTGGCGCTGGGCCCCGACGCCTTCGTGATCGAGAACCGCGGCGGCATCCTGCCCGGCGTGGTCGAGCGCACGCTGGAGCAGGCGGCGGCCTTCTGCGCCGGCCAGGGCGCGCAGGCCGAGATGCTCTCCACGCGGGTGAACCCCTCCTCCTACCAGGTGGCCTTCCGCTGCTCCGGCCGCATGGGCGCCGCGCCGGTGACGGCCGTGGC
>JALHNW010000388.1 GCA_022843345.1 Rubritepida sp.
ATGACCGCACCGCCTCGGCCCTGCTGCTGGCGCTGGAGCGCCTGCGCCGCGCCGCCGCGCGCGAGGCCGAGCGCCTGCGCGACCTGCCGCTGCGCCACTTCGTGCTGCTGGCCTTCGGCACGCTCTGCGCCCTGCTGGCGCTGCTGGCCTGGCTGGAGCGCTTCGCGTGATCGGCGCGCTGCTGACGCAGATCCTGCACGGCGCGCTGGTGGTGGCGGCCGCACCTTTCCTGCTGGGCTGGGTGCGCTGGGTGAAGGCGCGGCTGCTGGGCCGGCGCGGCGCCTCGCCCATGCAGCCCTGGCGCGATATCCGCAAACTGCTCCGCAAGCGGCCCATCCTGGCCGAGCACGCCACGGTCGTCACCCGCGCCGCGCCGCACCTCGCGCTGGCAGCGACGCTGCTGGCGGCGCTGCTGGTGCCGGGCTTCGCCGGCGGCATGGCGCTGGCGCCGCTGTCGGACCTGGTGTTCCTGGCGGGCCTGCTGGCGCTGGCGCGCGCGGCGCTGGCACTGGCCGGCTGGGATGCCGGCAACGGCTTCGGCGCCATGGGCGCGGGGCGCGAGATGGCCTTCGCCCCCTTCGCCGAATCGGCGATGCTGGTGGCGGTGCTGACGCTGGCCGTGCTGGCCGGCACCACGGGGCTGGACGCCATGGCCGCTTTGTTCCGCGAGGGCGGGCAGGGGCTGCGCGTCTCGCTGCTCTTCGCGCTGCTGGCCCTGCTGGCGGTGGCCATCGCCGAGAACGGGCGCGTGCCCGTGGACAACCCCGCCACCCACCTGGAGCTGACCATGGTGCATGAGGCGATGATCCTCGAAGCCTCCGGCCGGCACCTGGCGCTGTGGGAGATGCAGGCGGCGCTGAAGTTGCTGACCTGGATGGCCCTGCTGGCCGCGATTTTTCTTCCGTTTGGCATGGCGCCGGCCGGCAGCGGGCCTCTGGCCTGGGCCGTGGGGCTGCTGGCCTGGGGCGCGAAGCTGGCGCTGCTGGGCGCGGCGCTGGCGGTGTTCGAAACCGCCATCGCCAAGATGCGCGTCTTCCGCGTGCCGGAATTCCTGGGCGGGGCGCTGCTGCTGGCGCTGCTGGCGGCGGCGCTGCTGTTCGTCTCGACCGGACTTGCCTGATGCAGTTCGGCCAGCTCCCCTACGACGTGGCGCACCTGCTGGGCGGGGCCATGCTGCTCTGCGCCTTCGCCCTGCTGGCGCAGCGGCGCCTCCAGGCCGTGGTGAAGGCGCTGGCGGCGCAGGGCGTGCTGCTGGGCGTCGCCGCGCTGTGGCAGGGCTGGGTGCAGGGGGCGCCGCAGCTCTACGCCACCGGCCTCATCGCCATCGCCGCCAAGGGCGTGCTGATCCCGCTGGTGCTGGACCGCATGCTGCGCCGCCTGCCGCCCGCCGCGCGGGGGGAGGAGGCGCCAGTCGCGCTCTCGCTGATGCTGGGGCTGGCGCTGGTGGGCCTCGCCCTGCTGGTGGCGCTGCCCATCACCGCTGGCGCGCGGGCCCTGCTGCGGATGGACCTCGCCGTGGCGCTGTCCCTGGTGCTGCTGGGCCTGGTGATGATGGGCACGCGCCGCCTCGCGCTCTCCCAGGTCGCCGGGCTGATGGCGCTGGAGAACGGGGTGCTGCTGGCCGCCATCGGCGTCGCCGGCATGCCCTTCGTGGTGGAGATCAGCACGGCCGGCCTGGTGCTGACGGTGGGGCTGCTGGCCGGGGTGCTGGCGCGCGGCATCCAGGGGCAGGACACCAGCCTGCTCGACCCGCACCGGGGGCGCTGAGGTGGTGCTGGCCCTCATCCTGCTGCCGCTGCTGGCCGCGCCGCTGCTGGCGCTGCTGCCGGCCCGCGCGCCGGCGCTGAACATCGGTGTTTCGGCGCTGACGCTGGCGCTGGCCGTGGCGCTGGTGGCGCAAGGGCCGTCCGGCGAGGGCTGGCTGCGCGCCGATGCGCTGAACCTGCCGCTGGTGCTGGTCGCCGCCATCGTGGGCCTCACCACCGCCGTCTTCTCCTTCGCCGACGTGCGGGTGGAGGCGCCGCCGCCGCGGCTGTACCACGCGGCGTTCCAGGGCTTCTGCGCCGCCAACATGCTGGCGCTGCTGAGCGACAACCTGGGCCTGATGTGGGTGGCGATCGAGGCGGCGACGCTGCTCTGCGTGCTCATGGTCGCGCTGCGCCGCACGCCCCAGGCCACGGAGGCCGCGTGGAAGTTCTTCATCCTCTGCGGCATCGGCATCACGCTGGCGCTGTTCGGCATCATCCTGCTGGCCATGGCCGCGCAAGGCGTGCTGGGACATGGCGACCTGCTCTCCTTCGCCGCGCTGCGCGCCGTGGCGGGGCGGGCGGAGGCGGGGCTGCTGTCGCTGGCCTTCGTCTTCCTGCTGGTGGGCTTCGGCACCAAGGCGGGGCTGGTGCCGCTGCATTCCTGGCTGCCCGACGCCCATGCCGAGGGGCCGACGCCCATAGCCGCCGTGCTGTCCGGGCTGCTGCTGAACGCCGCCACCCTGGGCATCCTGCGCGGCGCGGCGATCCTGTCGGGCAACCCCGCCGCCATCCCCACCGGGCCGTTCCTCATGGCCGCGGGGCTGCTGTCGCTGGGCCTCGCCGCCCTGTCGCTGTGGCGGCGGCGGGACGGCAAGCGGCTGCTGGGGTGGTCCTCGATCGAGCACATGGGCCTGTCCGCCTTCGCCTTCGGGCTGGGCGGGCCGGCGGGGGCGCTGGCGGGGATGCTGCATTTGTGCGGCCACGCGCTGCTGAAGCCCGCCGCCTTCTTCGCCTTCGGCCGGGCGGCGCAGCTGCGCGGCTCCCAGGCCATCGGCGACATCGGCGGGCTGTGCCGCTCGCACCCCGCGCTCGGCTGGGGGCTCGTGCTGGCCATGGCGGGGCTGGCCGGGCTGCCGCCCTTCGCCCTCTTCGCCTCGGAGTTCCTCATGGCCGCCACCGCCGGGCGCCTGGCGCCGCT
>JALHNW010000389.1 GCA_022843345.1 Rubritepida sp.
GGTCGCGCGGCGCGAGTTCGGACAGCGCGGAGGCGATCGCCTCCGTGCGCCGCTCGCCCTGCTGGAGCACGGTGCGCTCCTGGGACAGCTGCGCCTCCTCGCCCTCCTCGGGCGCGAGGGCGGACAGCTCCTCCACCGCGTGGCGCAGCCATTCCTCGTCGCGCAGGGCGGCGGCGACGGCCTCCTCGGCGGCGCGCAGCGCGGCTTCGGCGCCCTTCCAGGCGCGGTGCGCGGTGGCCACGGTCCCGCGCTGCCCCTCCAGCCCGCCGAAGGCGTCGAGCAAGGCGCCGTGGGTGGCGGGGTCGGCCAGGCCCACCTGGTCGTGCTGGCCCTGCACCTCCACCAGCGTGGCGGCCAGGCGGCGCAGGAGCGCGAGGCCCACCGGCTGGTCGTTCACGAAGGCGCGGGAGCGGCCATCGGCCTGCACCACGCGGCGCAGCACGATCACCTCCTCGCCGTCCATCCCCTGCTCGGCCAGCATGGCGTGGGCGGGGTGGCCGGCGGGGGGCGCGAAGACGGCCGCGACGCTGGCCTGGGCCTGGCCGGCGCGCACCAGCCCGGATTCCGCGCGCATGCCCAGCGCGAGGCCCAGGCTGTCGAGCAGGATGGACTTGCCCGCCCCCGTCTCGCCCGTCAGCACGGACAGGCCGGGGCCGAAGGACAGGTCCAGCCGCTCGATCAACACGACGTCGCGGATGGCGAGCGAGGCGAGCATGCCTAGAAGATGGTGCGCCAGGCGCGCCGCAGCATCCCCGGCTGGTCCATCTCCGCGCGCTGCGCGCCCGGCGTCAGCAGCGCGAAGCTGTCCTGGTACCAGGAGGAGCCGGGGAAGTTGTGGCCGAGCACGGAGGCCGAGCGCCGCGCCTCGTCGGGCAGGCCCAGCGCGGTGTAGATCTCGGTCAGCCGGTGCAGCGCCTCGGGCACGTGGTTGGTGGTCTGGTAGTCCTCCACCACGCGGCGGAAGCGGCCGATGGCGGCGTTCAGGATGCCCTGGCGCTGGTAGAAGCGGCCGATGTTCATCTCCTTGCCCGCCAGGTGGTCACGCGCGAGGTCCATCTTGAGGCGGGCGTCGCGGGCGTAGGCGGTGTCGGGGAAGCGATTCGTCACGTCCTGCAGGGCGGCCAGCGCCAGCTCCGTGCCGCGCTGGTCGCGCTGGCTGTCGGCGATCTGCTCGTAATGGCTCAGCGCGCGCAGGTAGTAGGCGTAGGCGATGTCGCGGTGGGAGGGGTGCAGCTGGATGAAGCGGTCCAGCCCGCCGATCGCCTCGGTGTAGCGGTTGCGCATGTACTCGCCGTAGGCGGCCATGAGCTTGGCGTTGGTGCTCCAGGTGCTGAAGGGGTGCTCGCGCTCCAGCGTGTCGAAGATCTCGACCGCGGCGGGGTAGCGGCGCTCCTGCAGCGCCTCGATGCCGGCGGCGTACATGCCCTCAGGCGAGCGGTCCTGGATGGCGGTGGCGGGCGAGGCGGCGCCGAACAGCGTGCCCATGCGCCCGTCCCACTGCGTGACGCCGCAGGCGGCGAGGGGAAGGAGCAGGAGCAGCAGGAAGGGGCGGAGGGCGGCGTTCATGCGCGGCCCATACCACGCCCCCCGCCGGGCCGGGAGGGGGCGCGGCGTCAGGCCGCGACGCGCTCCGCCATGGCGGAAAGGCCGGCATAGGCCCAGGCCGAGCGGTCGGCCAGCAGGGCGCGCAGCAGCTGGTTGTTCAGCGCGTGGCCCGAGCGGTGGCCGGTGAAGCGGCCGTGGATGGGGTGCCCGGCCAGCGCCAGGTCCCCCACCACGTCCAGCAGCTTGTGGCGCACGAACTCGTCCGGCCGGCGCAGGCCGGTGGGGTTGAGGATCAGCGGGCCGTCCACCACGATGGCGTTGTGCAGACCCCCGCCCTGCGCCAGCCCGGCGGCGCGCAGGGCCGAGACCTCCTCGGCCAGGGTGAAGGTGCGGGCGTTCGCCAGCTCCTCGCGGAAGCTGTCGGGCGTGACGCGGATGGTGTGGGTCTGCGCGCCGATGGCGGTGCCGGCGAACTCGATGGACAGCGTGGCGTCGAGGAAGGGCTCGCCATTCGGCGCCAGCTCGGCCCAGGCGCCGTGGACGTCCTGCACGCGCACGGCCTTCAGCACCTCGATGGCGCGGCGCGGGGCCGCGGCCTCAACGGTGCCGGCGCAGGCGAGCAGGAACAGGAAGGGCTCGGCCGAGCCGTCGAGGATGGGGACCTCGGGGCCGTCCAGCTCCACCAGGGCGTCGTCGATGCCGGTGGCGGCCAGCGCGGCCATCACGTGCTCCACCGTGCCCACGCGGGCGTCGCGCCGGCCGGGCAGGCCCAGCGCGGTGCACAGGCGCGTGTCCACCACGTGGTCGTGGCGCGCGGGGATGCAGACGCCGATGTCGCTGCGCAGGAAGCTGATGCCCGCACCCGCCGCGGCCGGGCGCAGCGTCAGGGTGATGGGCGCCCCGCTGTGCAGGCCCACGCCGCGGCAGGCGATGCTGGCGGCAAGGCGCCGGCGCCGGCCGAGCGAAAGCTGTGCGAAACCATCCATCCGGTGAAGCATCCCCTGTTGCGCGGGCGGCAGCCCCCCGGCCTGTCCCGCTGGCCCCTGTGTGACAGGTCCATGGCGGGTGATCCAGTCAAGGCTTGTTTCGCGATGTTTCGTCGCAACGCCTTGTTTTCGCTGCAATTTTAAGGGGCCGGAAACAAGGGCGGCCGCCCCGTTCCCGGAGCGGCCGCCCAAGCCATGCTGCGCTGCGGAAGCGCTCAGTTCGACTGGCGGCGCAGGAAGGTGGGGATGTCCAGCGCCGTGTCGTCGGGCTGCTGCGGCGCCGCGCGGGGCGGGGAACCCACCCCGGGCTCGGCGCGCGGGGCGGCGGGGGCGCTGGGCTCGCGCTTCATGCCGCCCATGCCGGTGACGCGGTTGAACAGGTTGCCGAAGCGGCTG
>JALHNW010000390.1 GCA_022843345.1 Rubritepida sp.
TCGGGCGAGCTGCTGCTGCTCGACATGGGGGATGCCAGCGCGTGGCGGCTGTTCCGCGGCGGGGCGCTGCTGGTCGGCAGCAGCGCCGCCACCGGCGGGTGCCTGGCCTGGAGCCGGGCGGCGCCGTGAGGGCGGCGGCCTGAGGCCTCCCCGTCCGCGGCGTCGGGGCAGGTAGCCCCTCCCCTTCGCGCGGTACGGGAGGCAGCCGCATGCAGCCCATCCCGAAGGCGTCCTGCGGCCGCCCCGCTGCCTTGCCGCGTCAGCCGGCCATGAGGCGGCCCAGGAAGTCGCGGGTGCGGCCGTTCACCGCGTTCCACTCCGGCGAGCCCTCGGGCTGCGACGCGGCGAGGTGGCCCTTGTCCGTCTCGATCCGGTGATAGCTCACGAGCGGCAGGTGCTGCACCATCTCGGCCGTCAGGTCCTGCGCGATGGTGCGGTCGGTGCTGCTGGCGATCACGAGCGCGGGCGCCCGCACCCGGCCGAGCGCCGCCGCCATGTCGCCGCCGAACGGGGCCGAGACGTCGTGGTTGCGGCTGGCATGGTAGCGCCAGAGGATGGAGTTGGCGTCCCAGCTCCGTGCCCAGCCCTCGCCGAAGGCGAATTTGGCGCGGTCGAAGACAGCGTCGTCGCGCAGCGCGGTGGAGGTCAGGAAGGCGTCGCTGTAGAGCCACGGGAAGTACACGATGCCGGCGCGGCGGATGCCCTCGACCGGGTTGGTGGTGTAGCGGCCACCCTGGTAGCCGGGGTCGAGGGTGATCATCGCCTCGACCGTGTCCACCACGGTCTGGAACCGGCGGTCGCTCCGCGCGGCGGGCACCCAGAGAAGCAGGCCGCGCATCATCGTGGGATGCGCGATGCCCCATTCGAGGCCCTGGAAGGAGCCCATGGAGGAGCCGCCCACCGCGAGCAGCCGCTCCAGCCCCAACCCCTCGGTGACGAGGTGGTGCTGGGCGCGGATCATGTCGCGGATCGTGTAGCGGGGGAAATCCACGCCCATCCCGTCAGCCGGCTTCGAGGAGTTGCCGCCGCCGATCGGGTCCGCGCCGATGATGAAGTGGCGCTCCGGATCGAAGGCCTTGCCCGGCCCGATGTAGCCCGCGGCGAAGAGCCGGCCGCCGCTGGTGCCCGGCACGAGCAGGATCGCGTTGTCGCGTCGCGCGTTGAGCCGGCCCCATGTGGCGTAGCCGACGCGCATGCCCTCCATGCTGCGCCCGTTCTCGAAGGTGAAGCGCGGGATGACGTGCACGCCCTCCGTCGGGGCGCCCGCGGCCGCGGCAGGGCCGGGATTGCCCGCGGGCGGGGCGCTCGGCGACGGGGCGGGCGTCGGGGCGGCGGTCTGGGAAAGGGCCGGCGCGGCGGCCAGCGTGAGGGCGAGGCCGATGCCAGCCCGGCGGGTTACGTCGTTCATCGGATGGTTCCTCCGCGGACCGCGTGACCCGGTCCTGGCGGGGATTCTACGGACCGCCGCCCGGGAACGCCAGGGCCGCGGCGGCCGGGTGCCCCTCCGGCGCGGGCCGGGCGCGCATGTGGCAGGGAAGCCCCGCCGCAGGCGCGCCCACGCGCCTACATCCCCAGCGCGCGGCGGTAGAGGTCCAGCAGCGTTTCCTGCTCCTCCACCTCGGCGGGCTCCTGCTTGCGCAGGCGCACCACCTGGCGCACCACCTTCACGTCGAAGCCGGCCGACTTGGCCTCGGCGTAGATGTCCTTGATGTCGTCGGCCAGGGACTTGCGCTCCTCCTCCAGCCGCTCGATCCGCTCGATGATGGACCGCAGCCGGTCGGCCGCGATGCCGCCGACATCCTTGTCGTCGCTCTGTTCTGCCATGGGGCGCGCGTGTAGCGCGCTCAGCCGTGCTTGGCCATGGCCTCGGCGAAGGCGGCCTGCTGGGCCGGGCTGGCGTCCTTCTGGTGCGCGGCCTGCCACGCCTTGTAGTCCATGCCGTAGATGACCTCGCGCGCCTGGGGCGTCTCCAGCGCCGTGCCGGCATCCGCGGCCGCCTCCTGGTACCAGCGCGACAGGCAGTTCCGGCAGAACCCCGCCAGGTTCATCATGTCGATGTTCTGCACGTCGGCGCGGCCGCGCAGGTGCGCCACCAGCTTGCGGAAGGCGGCGGCCTCGATGCGCTCGCGCGCGCCCGCGTCCAGCGCGGCGGCGGCGCCCAGGGCGAGGTCGGCTTCGGGCTGCGGATCGGCCATGGCGTGGTGCTCCCGTTCTGCGGCCGCCACCCGGTGGAACGCGCGGGCGAGCCCCGCGCGCTTTCGTCTTGTGGAAGGCGGCCCGATCTGTGATCTAGGGCGGACTCGGGACGTGGAGCAAGCGCGGGATGCGCGACGCGGGGCTGCAGGAGGCGGAAGGGTCCGCGGGGGTGCCGGCCGTCACCTTCGACGCCGCCGCCATGCCCGCCGCCCAGCGCTTCGACGCCTGGCAGGCGCGGCAGGCCGGCCTCAGCGCGCTGGAACTGGCGCCGGAGGATCGCGGGGGCTTCACCGCCGCCAGCACCGCCTGGGCGCTCGGCCCCATGCTCGTCTCCGTGACGCGGTGCAGCGCGCTGGCCTTCGAGCGCAGCCCCCGCCACATCCGCCGCGACGGGCTGGACCACTGGATGATCCGCCTGATCCTGTCCGGGCGCAGCATCTCCCGCTACGCCCAGGGCGAGGTGCCGAGCCTGCCCGGGCAGCCCTTCCTCGCCCCGCTCGACTCGCCCTGGCAGGCCCGCTGGACCGACAGCGAGTGGATCAGCCTGTTCATCCCGCGCGACGCCATGCCGGGGCTGTCCCGCGGCTTGGCGGGGCTGGGCACCGGCCCGCTGGACGGGCCCGGCGTGCCGCTGCTGGCCGAATGGATGGCGCTGCTGGAGCGCCGGCTGCGCACCGCCGGGCCGGAGGAGGCGCCCCACCTGGCCGAGGCCACCGCCGCCGCCGTCGCC
>JALHNW010000391.1 GCA_022843345.1 Rubritepida sp.
CCGGGGGCGCTGCTGCTGGCCGTGGCCGTGGTGGCGCTCACCCTGCCCTTCACGGTGTGGCTCGGCGCGCGGCTGGGGGTGGACCCGGCGTTGTCGCAGCTGATCGGCACCGGCACGGCGATCTGCGGGGCGTCCGCCATCGTCGCCGCCAACCAGGTGGCGCGCGGGCGCGACGAGGACGTGACCTACGCGCTGGCCGTCATCACGCTGTGCGGCACCGCGGCGCTGATCCTGTTCCCGCTGCTGGGCGACGTGCTGGGCCTGTCGGGGCGCGCCTACGGCCTGTGGGCGGGGGCCGCGATCCACGAGGTGGTGCAGGCGGTGGGCGCGGCGGCGGCGGGCGGCGAGGAGGCCGCGCAATCCGGCACGGTGATGAAGCTGGCGCGCGTCTTCCTGCTGGCGCCCGCCGTGGTGGCGCTGGGCTGGTGGGTGGCGCGGCAGGACCGCGCGGCGGGCCAGGCGCGGGTGAAGGCGCCGGTGCCATGGTTCGCCTTCGGCTTCCTGGGGCTGGTGGTGCTGGGCTCCACCGGGCTGGTGCCGGCGGCCGCGGTGGAGGCGTCGCGCATGGTGGTGCCGCTGATGCTGGCCGCCTCCGTGGCGGCGCTGGGCATCTCGACCGACCTGAAGGCGCTGCGCAGTCGCGGCGCGCGGCCGCTGCTGCTGGGCGTGGCCAGCACGCTGTTCATCACGCTGCTGGCGCTGGCGGGGCTGCACGTCCTGGCCTGACGCGGGGATTGTCGGAAAACCTTACAGCGCCCGGCACTGCATGCACGCGCATTCGCTGTTTCGTGCGAAATCAAAAGCTTGCGATCTTGGCATGGCACTTGCTATTCAATTTTGCGGGATCGTTTCCGCATTTTGAGATGGAGTCACCATGAGCAGCTTCCGTGCCACCCTGCTGGGCGCCGTGCTGGCGATCGGCGCCGCCGCCACGGCCGACGCGGCCGTCATCGTCAACAGCGCGATCGGCGGCGCGCCGACCGTTGCCGGCGTGACGCGCGACAACTTCGACGACCTCGCCCCCGGCGCCAGCGGCGTCTTCAACCGCGCCGGCTACACCCTGACCATCACGCCCAGCGGGCAGGTCGCCACGGGCAACCTGGGCGGTGTCTACGCGGCGCCCTTCCTGTCGGGCGCGAACGGCAACGGCTTCGGCGCCCCCAACCAGGCGGACGGCGTGAACACGACGCCCTACCTGTCCGCCGGCTCGACCGGCGCGGTGGGCGGCTCGGCCATCACCTTCGCATTCGCGGCGCCGCAGTCCTACCTCGGCGTGCTGTGGGGCTCGGTGGACACCTACAACTCCCTCATGTTCTACAGCGGCGCCACGCTGCTGGCGACCATCACGGGCAGCGACGTGAACGCGGTGATCCCCTCGGGCAGCCAGGCGGCGGACGGCACGGCCTACGTGAACCTCTCGGCCAGCAACGCAGCCAGCGCGTTCGACCGCGTGGTGTTCACCTCCAGCTCCTTCGCCTTCGAGTTCGACAACGTCGCCTTCGCGCCCTTCGTGCCGACGGGCGTGCCGGTGCCGGCCTCGCTGGCGCTCATGGGCATGGGGCTGCTGGGCCTCGGCGTCGCCCGCCGGCGCGCCGCCAAGGGCTGATCGCCCCCTACACCTCCCGCGCGTCGAACCGGCGCGCGGGGGACACCCACTCCTCCTGCGCCGCCACGGTGAGCAGCTCGCGCGAGCCGGCCTCGGCCGTGCGCGCCAGCACGCCGAACACGGACGAGGCCGCGCGCGACAGCGCCTCGCCCGCGCCGCCGCTGCGAAGGCGGTGGAACAGGAACAGCGCCGCGACGGCGTCGCCCGCGCCGTTCACGCTCAGCGGCAGCAGCGGCGTTTCCAGCTGCCAGAAGCGCCCATCCTCGCCCGCCATCATGCCGATCGCCTCCGGCCCCGCCTCCAGGCTGGTCAGCAGCACGCAGCGCGGGCCGCTTGCCTGGAGCGCCCCGATGGCCGCCTTGGCCGAGGCCGCGTCGCGCACCTCCATGCCGGTCAGCCATTCCAGCTCGAAGCGGTTGGGCGTGGCGATGTCGGCGGCCGGCATGGCGCGGTCGCGCAGGAATTCCGGGATGCCGGGGCGCACGAAGACGCCGCGGCCCACGTCGCCGATCACCGGGTCGCAGCACCACAGCGCGCGGGGGTTGGCTGCCTTCACCTGGGCGACCGCGTCCAGGATCGCCTCGCCGATGCTGGCGTCGCCCATGTAGCCGGACAGC
The DNA here is from genome assembly GCA_022843345.1 of Rubritepida sp. GTDB lineage: Bacteria > Pseudomonadota > Alphaproteobacteria > Acetobacterales > Acetobacteraceae > Roseococcus. Next base: position 2,224 of record JALHNW010000391.1, read on the forward strand.
ACGGCGTCGCAGCCGCCGAGCACGCCGCGTTCGGCGATGCCCTGCACGCAGTCGCGCACCAGCTCCGCGCCGAAGACCTGGCCGCGCCAGGCGCCGTAGCCGGTGTGGTTGGAGAATTGCACGGTGTTGACCGCCCAGACCTCCGCCCCCAGGCGCTGGAGCGGGAAGACGGCGGAGGCGTTGCCGACATGGCCGAAGGCGACGTGGGACTGGATGGAGAGGATGTTCATCGCCGTCCACCGATAAACCGCAGCAGCCGGGGCGGAAAGGCGTTAGGCTGGCATGATGAAGCGCCTCGCCCTCCTCCTCGTGCTGGGTGGCTGCGCCGTGGATGGCCCGCCGCCCGGCCCCTACGTCCCCCCGCCCTCCCCGGGCTCGCCCGGCGGCCAGGAAGCCGCCCTGCCGCCGACCGCCCATGAATGGGACCACGGCCCGCCCTGGGAGGCCGAGGACCGGGCCTGGGCGGCGGCTCCGGGCTGGGCGACGCAGCCCGCCACCACCTGGGCCTGGGGCGGCAGCGCGCTGGGTCCATGGGTGGCGGCGCCGAGCGTGAGCATCGGCATCGGCACCGGCTGGTGGTGGGGTTACCGGCCCTGGCCGCGCTATCACGGCTGGTGGGCGCCGGCGCCGGCGTGGCGGCCCTATGCCTGGGCGCACCGGCCGGCGCCCTGGGGCTGGGGCGCGCCTGGCTGGGG
>JALHNW010000392.1 GCA_022843345.1 Rubritepida sp.
ACCCCGGCGTGCCGCGCGCCGAGCTGCTGGACGCCGTGCAGAACCGCCCCGACGTGGTGGCCGCCCAGCGCCAGGCGGGCGCCGCGACGGCGAACACCGAGCTGGCCCAGGCCGGGCAATGGCGCGACGTGACGGCCAATGCCGGTTGGGCGCGCAGCCGCCTGTCGCAGAACCTGCCGGAATCCGCGCGGCAGCTGGACGCCAACAACCAGTTCACCCTCAACCTGTCGGTGCCGATCTTCACCCGCGGCATCGTGCAGGGGAACATCGGCGTGGCGCAGGGCCAGCAGGCCCAGGCCGAGGCCATCGCCCGCGCCACCCTGCTCCAGGCCCGCGCCGACTTCGCCACGGCCTGGAGCGCGCTGGAGCAGGCGCGCGCGCTGAGCCGGCTGGTGATCGAGGGCGGCGCGCTGAACCGCGCCGAGCTGGCCTACCGCTCCACCGAGCAGGCCTACCTGGCCGGCGGGCGCTCGCTGCTGGAGGTGCTGGACGCGCTGCGCACGCTGAACGCCACGCGGGTGGCCGCCAACAACGCGCGTGCCGCGGTGCTGCTGGCCCTGGCGCAGCTGGAGGCGGCGACGGGCGTCAGCGGCCTGCTGCCGCGCTGACCCTGTAGCCCGGCACCTCCACCCCCGGCGCTGGGCGGCGCGTGAGCATGAGTGCGGCCAGCGGCACCAGCCAGGCGATGCGCGCGCCGTAGCGGTGGTGCGGCTTGGACAGCATCCCCGTCGCCGCGGCGTTGCCCAGCACGCCGAGGATGATCGCCACGCGCAGCCCGGCGCCCATGGCATCGCCCTGCTGCCACGCGCGCCAGGCCCAGAGCAGCAGGAAGGGCGCGGCGGCCAGCACCACCAGCGGGTGCAGCCAGGCGACGGCCCGCGCCTCGTGCCCCAGCCGGTCCTGCTGTTGCAGCGCCCTTTCGTAGCGGCGCAGCTCGGCGGGCGGGAAGCCCTCCGTCAATCCAGGGCGCACGGAGGCGCCGACGGCGGCGGCCGGCAGCACGTCGCCGATCGCCATGAGGCCGAGCTGGCGCCCCCAGTTCACCAGGGCGTGGCCGGCGACGGCGACGGGCTCGCGCCGCAGCGTCTCGCGGATGATGGCGCGCGCCTCGGGCGCCAGCCGCACGCCGCCGAGGAAGATGGCGTTGCCCGCCGCGTCGCGGTTCACCGGGCTGTCGGGCTGCCAGAGGAAGTCGTCGGAATCGCCCGGCAGGCGGTCCGCGAAGGCGCAGAGGTACCAGCCGCTGCCGGGGCACAGCGCCGCCACCGTGCGCGCCGCCGGCCCGTCGGCGAGGAGCCGCGCGAGCAGGAAGGTGGAGCCGTAGGGGGACAGGGCGGCGACGCCGTGGCCGGCGAGGTTCGTTCCCAGCAGCAGGGTGGCCGCGCCGGCCAGCGGGATGGCGGCGCGCAGCAGCGGCGTCCAGTGGCGCAGCACCAGCGCGCCCAGCAGCACGGCCACCAGCATGGGGATGTTGGACAGGTGCGCCGCCGCCGCCACGCTGCCCAGCAGCATCAGCCACGCGCGCTCCCACCGCCCCAGCCCAGCCCAGCCCCAGCCCAGCAGCGCGGCGGACAGCAGCGCGGCGGGCACCAGGATGTCGGGCATCACCAGCGACACGGACCAGGGCGCGGTGGTGAACAGCGCCAGCGCGGCGCAGAGCGCGACGTGGGCGGCGGGCCGCGCCCGGCCGGCCTGCCGCGCCAGCAGCCAGACCAGGTGCGAGGTGACGGCGCCCTGCGCCAGCACCACGCCCCAGAGGGTGGCGTGCCAGTGGAAGGGGAAGATGGCGGGGCCGTAGATCCACGGCTTGTCCCAGATCATCAGCGGCACGACCGTCTGCGCCAGGAAGGCGCCGGTGTCGCTGAACACGATGGGCCAGCCGTTGAGGAAGGCGGGCCAGCACAGCAGCAGGCCGCCCAGCAGGATGGCGGCGGCCCTCACCAGCGCGTGGCGGCGTCCTCGTCGGCCGTGCGCGCCTCCACCCAGCGCGCGGTGCCGTCGGCCAGTTCCTCGCGCTTCCAGAAGGGGGCCTTGGTCTTCAGCCAGTCCATGAGGAAGGCGCAGGCCTCCAGCGCCGCGGCGCGGTGCGCGCTGGCGGTGAGGACCAGCACGATCGGGTCGCCCGGCTCCATGCGGCCGTGGCGGTGGATGACGGTGCAGGCGGACAGCGGCCAGCGCGCCATCGCCTTCTCCGCGATGGCCGTCAGGGCGCGCTCGGTCATGCCGGGGTAGTGCTCCAGCACCATCGCGCGCAGCCCGTCATCGGCGCGGCAGATGCCGGTGAAGGAGGCCACCGCGCCCACGTCGCCCACGCCTTGCACCCGCGCAGCTTCGGCCGCGAGGTCGAAGGGCGCTTCGGTGACGAGGACCTTCAGCACGCTCAGCCGCCGGTCACCGGGGGGAAGAACGCCACCTCGTCCCCGTCGGCCACCGGCGTCGCGCCATCGGCGAAATCCTGGTTCACGGCGCAGCGGATGGTGCGGCGCTCGGCGAAGCCCGCGGCGTGGCCGGGGCTGCGCGTGGCCAGGTGGTCCATCAGGGCCGCCACGTCGCGCACGCCTTCGGGCAGGGCGATCTCCTCCTCGCCCGTGCCGATCCGTTCCCGCAGCCAGGCGAAGTAGAGGATCCTCATCGCGGCGTCGGGATCTGCTCGGGCGGCAGGCCGGGGCGGATGATGGTGGTCATGCCGCCATCCTGGATCGCCACGCCGGTGCCGCCGCCGGGCGAGACGGTCGTGCCCACGTTGCCCGAGCGGGTGGTGACGGTGGCCGGGCCGCGCGTGGTGGGCAGCACGCCGCCCACATCGTCGGTGCGGCGCGCGCGCGGCGGCGGCTCGGGCATCGGCACCACGGGGGAGACGACGTTGCGCGGCTCGTTCGGCGGGGGGAACAGCAGCGGGTCGGGCG
>JALHNW010000393.1 GCA_022843345.1 Rubritepida sp.
GCGACGCGCCCCACGTCATCCTGCTGGCCGAGCGCGCGCTGGTGGAGATCGCCCGCGCGCCGGCCAGGCTGCACCTGGGGCACCGGCTGTTCGTCCACGCGGCCTTCCACCGCACCATGATGCTGTCACCGCCGCACCCGGATGCGGGGCGGCACCGGCCGGACACGCTGCTGTCGCGCGCCATCTTCGGGCAGGTGACGGGCAAGATGCTGGCCAGCGGCTTCCCGGAGCGGCTGGTGGACTGGGTGCACGCCATCCCGCAGGGACTCGAGGTGTATGTGGGCCACGACCCCCGCTCGCGCGATGGCCGCCCGCTGCACATGACGGGCCGGCTGGGCGGCGAGGTGACCTTCATGGACACCGGCGCCGGCAAGGGCGGGCACCTGTCCTGGGTGGACCTACCCCTGTGAGCGGTCCCACAGGTTCGGCACGGCGGCGTTGCTGTAGCCGCTGATGAAGGGCCGCGGCGCGCCGGTGGCGGCGTCGAAGGTCTCGCGCTCCACCGCGCCGATGTTGCCGCGGTAGACGTGGATGGAGACCGAGGCGCGGTCCTCCAGCGCGTTCGCCACCCAGTGCATGTCGTCGGCCGCCGCACCCACGCGCACCACCTGGCCCGGGCGCAGGTGGTCGGTGGCGCCTTCCCGCAGCGGGCCTTCGGCGGTGGGGTGCATGGAGACGCTCACCTCCTCGCCCCTCAGCATGCCGACCAGGCCGGAAACGCGGTGGTTGTGCACCGGGGTGCGCGCGCCGATGCCCCAGACGAAGGAGACGACGCTGAAGCGCTCCAGCGGGTCGCAATGCAGCAGGTATTGCCGGTAGCCGGGGCCGGCCTCGGCGCAGGACTCCGGCAGCCAGTCGTCCTGCCTGACGAGGGCGGCGAGCAGCGCCTCGCCCTCGTCCAGCCAGCGCGCCTCGTCGGGCGCGTCATCGGCCAGGCGCGTCATGGCCTGGACGAAGCCGCGCAGGCGGGCCGCGCTCACGCGTCCCCCGCCAGGGCGCGCTTCGCCGCCTCGGCCAGGAAGGCGCTGGCGACGGGCAGCACCGCGTCGTTGAAGTCGTAGTTGGGATGGTGCAGCTCGCGCCCGCCCTCGGCCGGGCCGTTGCCGATCCAGACGAAGGCGCCGGGCACCTCGGCGAGGAAGTGGGAGAAGTCCTCGCCCGTCATGGCGGGCGGCACGTCGCGGCGCGCCTCGGTGACGGCGGCCGCGGCGGCGAAGGCCAGGTCGCGCTCGCGCGGGTGGTTGGCGGTCACCGGCACGCCGATGCGGAACTCCACCCGCGCCTCCAGGCCGAAGGCGGCGGCGATGCCGTGCGCCACCTCGCGCATCCGGGCCTCGATCAGGTCGCCCACGGCGGTTTCCAGCCAGCGCGCGGTGCCGCGGATCACGGCGCGGGCGGGCACCTGGTTCTGCGCCTCGCCCGCCTCGGCCATGGTGACGGAGACGACGGCGGATTTCAGCGGGTCCACCGCGCGTGAGACGATGGATTGCAGGGCGACGATGGCGTGGCCGGCGCCCAGCATGGGGTCGCGCGTCAGGTGCGGCAGGGCGGCGTGGCCGGCATGGCCGTCGAAGGCGATCTCGAACCGCGCGCCGGCGGCCATCACGGCCGTGTCGTGGACGGCGATGGTCCCGGCGGGCAGGCCGGGCCAGTTGTGCCAGCCGAAGATGCGCTCCATCGGGAAGCGGCGGAACAGTCCGTCGGCGATCATGGCGCGCGCGCCGCCGCCGCCCTCTTCGGCGGGCTGGAAGATCAGGCGCACCGTGCCCTGCCAGGAGGTGTCCTCCAGGAGCAGCGCGGCGGCGCCCAGCAGGGCGGCGGTGTGGCCGTCATGGCCGCAGGCATGCATCACGCCGGGGATGGTGGAGCGGTGCGGCAGGGCCTCGTCCGCTTCCTGGATCGGCAGCGCGTCCATGTCGGCGCGCAGGCCCACGGCGCGGTTGCCGCCGCCCTGCCGCAGGGTGGCGACGACGCCGTGGCCGCCGATGCCGGTCTCGATCTCGGCCACGCCGAGTTCCCCCAGGCGGTCGGCCACGAAGGCGGCGGTGTCGCCTTCGTGCAGCGTCAGGCCGGGATAGGCGTGCAGGTGGCGGCGCCACGCGGTCAATCGGCGGTGGAGATCCTCGTTCATCCATGCGATTCTAGCGCGGCGGCGGCTGCACGACCACCGTTGCGCCGATTTTGACGATGTCTTAAGAATAGTGCGCGATCTTAAGGTCTGGGTAGTGTCTTTTTATTGGTTTCGCGTGACGCGCGAAAGGAGCATGCCGAATGAAATTCGCTGACATTGGCCAGCAGCTCCGCGCCTACCGGATGGAATCCGGCATGCGGGCCGAGGAGATCGCCGCCCGGCTCGGCGTGTCGCGCGCCGCCCTCTACCGCTACGAGAAGGGCGAGGTCATCAAGCTGGAGACCATCCGCCGCCTCGCCGAGCTGCTGAAGGTCTCGCCGCTCGCCCTGCTGGGCATCGGCATCGAGTACTTCGCCCGCCCCCCCGCCTTCCAGGAGCGGCTGCGCGGGCTGGAGGAGCAGTCGGACCAGATCCTGCAGATCGGCATGCCGTATTGCGACCTGCTGACCTCCGACGCCTTCGACGGCGCGCTGGCCGAGGCCTGGGCGCTGGCCGTGCCCATCGGCGGCGAGCGCCCGGCGGCGCTGGCCCAGGCGGACCAGGCGCTGGGCGCGCTGCTGGCCCGCAAGCGGCTCTACGCCACCAAGCGCCCCACCATCATCGCCGTGCTGGGCGAGGCGGCGCTGCGCAACTTCCTCGAAGGCGGCGTGGCCGGCGGGCTGGACCTGCCGGCCTCCACGCGCGACCGCTGCCGCGAGGCGGCGCGCGGCGAGATCCTGGCGCTGGCCGCGCTGATGGACAGCATGCCGCTGGGCCTGCAGATCGGCCGCGC
>JALHNW010000394.1 GCA_022843345.1 Rubritepida sp.
GCTGGGCGAGGGCGACGCCGACGCCGTGCCTCCGGGCTGCGTCGCCATCATCCACGCCAAGCCCGTCCTGGCCTTCGCGCGCATCGCGGCGCTGCTGCACCCCGCGCCGGATGCGCGGGCGGGGGTGCACCCTTCGGCCGTGGTGGACCCCTCCGCCACGCTGGGCGAGGGGGTCGAGGTCGGCCCGCTGGCCGTGATCGGCGCGGGCGCTTCGGTCGGGGCGGGCTGCATCATCGGCCCGCACGCGGTGGTGGGGGATGGCGTGGCGATGGGGCCTGGGTGCCGCATCCACCCGCACGCCTCCGTCACCCATGCCGTGCTCGGCGCAGGCGTGGTGCTGAACCCCGGCGCGCGGGTGGGCAACGAGGGCTTCGGCTTCGTGCCCGACGGCGCGGGCGGCTACGCCACCGTGCCGCAGCTGGGCATCGTGGTGCTGGAGGACGGGGTCGAGATCGGCGCCAATGCCTGCGTGGACCGCGCGGCGATGGGCGAGACGCGGGTGGGTGCCGGCACGCGCGTGGACAACCTGGTGCAGATCGGACACAACGTGCGCCTCGGGCGCGGTTGCGTGCTGGTGTCGCAGGTGGGCATCTCCGGCTCCACCCGCTTCGGGGACTACGTGCAGGCGGGCGGGCAGTCCGGCTATTCCGGGCACCTGAACGTGGGCAGCGGCGCGCGGATCGCCGCGCAATCGGGCGTGATCGGCGACGTGCCGCCGGGGGCCGACGTCTTCGGCTCGCCCGCGCAGCCGATCAAGGAGGCCTTCCGCGGCATCGCGGTGGTGAAGCGACTGGCGGCGGAGAGCCGTCGCGGCAAGGGAGGCGGGGACTGAACGCCATGGATGCGACTGGGAACGTGGCGCTGGGCGCCCTGGACATCGCCGGGATCATGGAGGCGATTCCCCATCGCTACCCCTTCCTGCTGATCGACCGCGTGGTGGAGATCCGGCTGGACGACAGCGCGGTCGGCATCAAGAACGTCACGGTGAACGAGAGCTTCTTCCAGGGGCATTTCCCGAAGGAGCCGGTGATGCCCGGCGTGCTGCTGATCGAGAGCATGGCGCAGACCGCCGCCAGCCTGGTGGTGATGACGCTCGGCCCCGATGCCAAGGGCAAGCTGGTGTACTTCATGTCCATCGAGGGCGCGAAGTTCCGCCGCCCCGTGGTGCCCGGCGACCAGGTGCGCGTGCACGTGAAGAAGGCGCAGCGGCGGATGAACGTGTGGAAGTTCGCCGGCGAGGCGAAGGTGGACGGCGTGACCGTGGCCGAGGCGACCTTCGCCGCCATGATCCGCGACCGGTGATGGCCTTGGACGCCGTCGCGGCCTCGGCCCGGATCCATCCTTCCGCCATCGTGGCGCCCGGGGCCGTGATCGGCGAGGGGGCCGGCATCGGGCCGTTCTGCACGGTCGGCGCGGATGTCGTGATCGGCGCGGGCGCCGTGCTGACCTCGCACAACGTGGTCGAGGGCCACACGGAGATCGGCGAGGGGGTGATGCTCGCGCCCTTCGCCTCCGTGGGCCTGGCCCCGCAGGACCTGAAGTACAAGGGCGAGCCGACGGGGGTGCGCCTGGGCGCCCGATCGCAGCTGCGCGAGCATGTGACGGTGCATCGCGGCAGCGTGGGCGGCACCGGCATGACGGTGGTGGGCACCGACTGCCTGCTGATGGCGTGCTCCCACGTGGGCCATGACAGCGTGGTGGGCAACGGCGTCATCCTGGCCAACAACGTGATGCTGGGCGGGCACGTGAAGCTGGGGGACAACTGCTTCCTCGGCGGGGGTGCCGCCATCCACCAGACGGTGCGGATCGGCCGGCAGGCGATGATCGGCGGGCTGGCGGGCGTGACCAACGACGTGCCGCCCTTCGGCAACGCCTTCGGGCTGCCGGCGCGCCTGGTGGGGCTGAACGTGATCGGGCTGCGCCGCCGCGGCTTCTCGCGCGAGAACCTGCACGCCCTGCGCGCCGCCTTCCGGCTGATCTTCCGTGACCCCGGCACCTTCCAGGAACGCCTTTCCGCCGCCGAGGCGCAGTTCGCGGGTGACGCGCTGGTGGAGGAGGTGATCGGCTTCCTGCGCTCCACCGAACGCCGGCGCGATCTGATCCGGCCCGGCCGCATGACCGCGGAATTCGGGACGGACGAGGAGGAAGGTTGACGCGCGGCCGGTTCACGCCATCGGGCGGCGCCCGGTGACGACCGGACGCGGGACCACCGCCATCCTCGCCGCCGGCGGGCCATTCCCGCTGCGGGTGGCGGAGGCGGCGGCGCGGCAGGGTGGCGTCTTCGTCGTCTGCCTCAAGGGCTTCTGCGACCCCGCGCCCTACGCCCACCTGCCGCACATGGTCGAGCGGCCGGGTGCTGCCGGCGGCATCCTGGCCCGGCTGAGGGCCGAGGGCGTCTCGCGCATCGCCATGGCGGGCCATGCCAAGCGCCCCTCCATGCTCGGCATCTGGCCCGATGCCTGGGCGCGGCAGGCGCTGGTGACGCTGGGCCCGGCGCTGCTGAAGGGCGATGACGGCTTCCTGCGCGGCATCGTGTCGCTGCTGGAGGCGGAGGGCTTCGAGGTCGTCTCGCCCCAATCGCTGCTGGAGGACCCGATGGCCGGCGCCGGCCTGCTGGCTGGCCCGCCGCCCGACGAGGCCGCGTTGGCGGACATGGCCCGCGGCGCGGCCGTGCTGCACGCGCTTGCCGCGCAGGATGTCGGCCAGGCCGTCGTGGTGCAGCAGGGCCTGGTGCTGGGCATCGAGGCGGTGGAGGGCACCGACGCCCTGCTCGCCCGCGCCGGGACGCTGCGGCGCGAGGGTCCGGGCGGCGTGCTGGTGAAGCTGCCCAAGCGCGGGCAGGAGATGCGGGTGGACGCGCCGACGGTCGGCCCGCGCACCGTGCAGG
>JALHNW010000395.1 GCA_022843345.1 Rubritepida sp.
GGGCGAGGTCGCCGGCCCGGATGGCCGCCTGAAGGACCCCGCCGCGCTGCGCGCCCTGTTCGCCGCCGCGGGCGTGGACGGCGCCCGGCCGGTGGTGACCTCCTGCGGCTCCGGCGTCACCGCCTGCGTGCTGGCCTTCGCCATGCGCCATGCCGGCCTGCCCGAGCCCGCCGTCTATGACGGCTCCTGGACCGAATGGGCGCTGCGCCCCGAAACCGAGAAGGTGACCGCCTGATGCCCGAGGCCCCGCACGGCAAGGACCGCTTCCCCACCCGCATGAGCCACGCCGGACGGGCCGGCGTGAAGATCCACGGCTTCGTGAACCCCGGCGTGCACCGCGGCTCCACCGTGCTGTTTCCCGACTGCGACTCGCGCAAGGCGGGTGCTGCGAAGCGCTACGACCAGTTCATGACCTACGGCACCCAGGGCGGGCCGACGCACTACGCCCTGGAGGACGTGATCTGCGAGATCGAGGGCGGCACGCGCTGCACCATCTTCGGCACCGGGCTTGCCGCGGTGGCGATCCCCCTTCTGGCCTGGCTGAAGGCGGGCGACCATTGCCTGATGCCCGACAGCGTCTACGGCCCCGCGCGCAGCCTGGCCGACACGCTGCTGAAGGGCTGGGGCATCGAGACGACCTACTACGACCCCTGCGTGGACGAGGCGGGCATGGCCGCGCTCATCCGCCCCAACACGAAGGTGGTCTACACCGAAAGCCCCGGCTCCCACACCTTCGAGGTGCAGGACGTGCCCGCCATCGCCCGCGCGGCGCATGCGCGCGGCGCCAAGGTGCTGATGGACAACACCTGGGGCATCCACCACTTCCAGCCCTTCGCGCATGGGGTGGACTGCTCCATCCAGGCGCTGACCAAGTATGTGGGGGGCCATTCCGACATCCTGCTGGGCAGCGCCACCGTGAACTCGGAGGAGGACCACCTGGTGCTGCGCGCCGCCGCCTCCCTGCTCGGCCAGTATGCGTCGCCGGATGATTGCTGGCTGGCGCTGCGCGGCGTGCGGACCATGGCGGTGCGGTTGAAGGAGCAGGGCGCGGCCGGGCTGGAGGTGGCGCGCTGGCTCGAAGGCCGGCCGGAGGTGAAGCAGGTGCTGCACCCTGCCCTGCCGTCGCATCCGCAGCACGCGCTGTTCCGGCGCGACTTCACGGGGACGTGCTCGCTGTTCGGCGTGGTGCTCCAGCCGCGCTACACCCAGGCGCAGATGATGGCGCTGGTGGACGGGCTGCGGCTGTTCGGCATCGGCGCCTCATGGGGCGGCTTCGAGTCGCTCGCCATCCCGACGACGGGCTTCGTGGCGCGCACCGCCGGCACGGGCGATTTCGGCGGTCCGACCTTCCGCGTCCACATCGGGCTGGAGGCGGTTCCCGACCTCATCGCCGACCTCGAGCAGGGCTTGTCCGCCCTGCCAAGGTAGCGGGCAACCGCGCAGGACGTTGCGCCGTTGGCATGGGGAACGAGGATCCCCATGCTCCATCGCGCCTTCACCATCGCCAAGGACACGCTCACCGGCTTCTTCGCCGATGACTGCCTGACGCGCGCGGCCGGGATCGCCTACTTCACGCTGTTCTCGCTCGGCCCGCTGCTCTGGATCTCCATGGGCGTCGCCGGGATGATCTTCGGCGAGGAGCGGGTGCATGCGGCACTCGCCGCGCAGATGCAGGACATGCTGGGCCGCGAGGCCGCGGGCACGGTGGAGCAGATGGCCGACGGCGCGCTGGGCGACGCGCAGGGCGGCTGGGCGCTGCTGATCGGCATCGGCACGCTGCTGCTCACCGCATCCGGCGCCTTCGGCGCGCTGCAAGGGTCGCTGAACGCCATCTGGAAGGCCGCCGCACCCGAGGCCGACACGGTGGCCGAGACCGTCACCGTCTTCCTGCGCGCCAAGGCCGCGGCGATGGGGCTGGTCGGCACCACCGCCTTCCTGCTGCTGGTCTCGCTCGCCGCATCCGCCGCGCTGTCGGCGTTCGGGGATTGGATCGGCGCGCGCTTCCCGGCGATGGAGGCGGTGCTGCACGTGGCCAACATCGTGCTGAGCATCGCCATCATCACCGGCCTCTTCGCCGCGATCTACAAGATCCTGCCCGACCGCGACCTGCATTGGCACGACGTGCTGGTGGGCGCCTTCGTCACCGCGGTGATGTTCACCGCCGGCAAGACGCTGATCGGCCTGTACATCGGCAGCAGCGGCGCGGCCGAGGGCTTCGGCGCGGCCGGCACGCTCGTCGTCGTGCTGCTGTGGATCTACTACTCCGCCGTGATCTTCCTGCTGGGCGCCGAGTTCACGCGCGCCTGGTCCGGCAAGGAGGAGGCGCGGCCGGAGGCCGCACGGCTGCGCCAGGAGGCGGAGCGCACCCCGCCGCCGCCGCGCCCCGACGCCATCGAATCCGAAAGCCTGGTGCGCGTCGCCGCCACCGCCGGCTTCGTCGCCATCGCGCGCCGCCTCTTCCGCGGCCCGCAGAGCAAGGAGGGCTGAGACCATGAGTGGTGTGGGTTTGATCGGTGCGATCATCATCGGGCTGCTGGCCGGGTGGATCGCCGAGAAGATCATGGGGCGCAGCCACGGCCTGCTGGTGAACCTCATCGTGGGCCTGGTCGGCGCCCTGCTCGGCGGTTTCCTGGCGGGGCTGTTCGGCGTCGCCTACCAGGGCTGGATCGCCAGCCTCATCGTGTCCACCATCGGCGCCGTCGTGCTGCTCGCCCTGCTGGGCGCGCTGCGGCGCTCCACCTGAAGCAAGGAGAACACAGCATGATGAAGTCCGTCCGCATGGGCGCCCTCGGGCTGCTCGCCCTCGGCACCGCCGCCTGCACCAACCCCTATGACCCGGGCCAGCGCGCGCTGGGCGGCG
>JALHNW010000396.1 GCA_022843345.1 Rubritepida sp.
TTTCCCGCCAAGCGAAGCGCCGGCGGGAAAGCGGCGCGGGGATTCAATACATGTGCTGCCCCCCGTTGATGGACAGCGTGGAGCCGGTGATGAAGTCGGCGTCGTCGGCGGTGAGGAAGACGACGCCGCGCGCGATGTCCTGCGCCGTGCCCAGCCTGCCGCGCGGGATGCGCGAGATGATCTTCTCCAGCACGTCGGGCGGCACGGCGCGCACCATCTCGGTGTCCACGTAGCCGGGCGCGATGGCGTTGACGGTGATCTGGTTGCGCGCGCCTTCCTGGGCCAGCGCCTTGGTGAAGCCGTGGATGCCCGACTTGGCGGCGGCGTAGTTCACCTGGCCATACTGCCCGGCCTGGCCGTTGACGGAGCCGATGTTGACGATGCGCCCGAACTTGCGCGCCGACATGCCGTCCCACACCGCCTTGCAGGTGTTGTAGCAGGAGCCGAGGTTGGTATCGAGCACGTCGTCCCACATCTGGCGCGACAGCTTCTTCATCACCGCGTCGCGCGTGATGCCGGCGTTGTTCACCAGGATCTCGATCGGCCCGTGCTCGGCCTCGATCTTCGCCACCGCGGCCATCGAGGCCTCGAAGTCGGAGACGTCGAACTTGATGCAGGGGATGCCCGTGCGCTCGGTGAAGGCCTGCGCCGCGGCGTCGTTGCCGGCGTAGGAAGCGACGACCGTGCGCCCCGCCGCCTGGAGCCCCTCGCTGATCGCGGCGCCGATGCCCCGCTGCCCGCCCGTGACGAGCGCCACCCGTGCCATGCTTTATCCTCCCGACAAGTATCCAACGCGTCGGATTGGACCGGCAAACCGCCGGGAACGCAAGCGATTCCGCGCCCTACCGCCGCCGCAGCAGGAACAGCGCCTGCTCGCCGAACAGGTTGGCCAGGCGCACGGAGCGCCGCCAGGGCGCGCGCATCCCGTGCTCGTCCACCGCCAGCCACTGCTCGATGACGTAGCCGTCCATCTCGGCCAGGGCGAAGAAGTCCAGCATGGTGCAGGGGTGGATGTTGGGCGTGTCGTACCAGGGGCGCGACCAGGTGTCGGTGTCGGGCATCCGGCCCGTGCTCAGCAGCTTCCAGCGCAGCAGCCAGTGGCCGAAATTGGGGAAGGAGACGATGGCGTGCCGGCCGATCCGCAGCATCTGGCGCAGCACCTCGCGCGGCTTCTCCACGGCCTGCAGCGTGCGCGAGAGCACGACGTAGTCGAAGGCGCCGTCGGGGAAGAAGGCCAGGTCGTTGTCCGCGTCGCCGTGGATCACGGACAGGCCGGCGGCGACGGCATCGGTGGCGGCGCGCATGTCGATCTCGATGCCGCGCGCATCGGCGCCCTTCTCGGCGGTCAGGTGCGCCAGCAAGGCGCCGTCGCCGCAGCCGATGTCGAGCACGCGCGCGCGCGGCTCGATCATCGCCGCGATCAGCCGCAGGTCGAGCCGCATGTTCTTGGCGACGAACTGGATGCCGCTCACAGCCCCGCCTCCCCCGCCGCGCCGCGGATGAAGCCGCCCAGCGCGCGGTGGAAATCCGGCTCGTCCAGCAGGAAGGCGTCGTGGCCCTTGTCCGTCGGCACCTCGATGAAGGAGGTGCGCGCGGCCGCCGCGTTCAGCGCGCGCACCATGGCGCGCGATTCGGAGGTGGGGAACAGCCAGTCGCTGCTGAAGCTGGCCACGAAGAAGCGCGTGCCGGTGCCGCTGAAGGCCTTGGCCACGCTGCCATGCTCGGCGCCCAGGTCGAACAGGTCCATGGCGCGGGTGATGGTGAGGTAGGAATTGGCGTCGAAGCGGCGCACGAAGGTGCTGCCCTGGTGGCGCAGGTAGCTTTCCACCTGGAACACGTCCTCCAGGAAGGTGACGGCGTTGGCGCCTTGCAGCCGGCGGCCGAACTTGCGCGTCAGCGCCTCCTCCGAAAGGTAGGTGATGTGCGCCACCATGCGCGCGACGGACAGCCCGCGCGCGGGGATGCGCCCATCCTCCCAGTACCGCCCGCCGCGCCATTCGGGGTCGGCGTGGATGGCGGCGCGGCCCACCTCGTGGAAGGCGATGTTCTGCGCGGAATGATGCGTGGCGCAGGCGATGGGGGCGGCGGCGCGCACGGCGCCGGGGAAGGTCGCCGCCCATTCCAGCACCTGCATGCCGCCCATGGAGCCGCCGATCACCGCCAGCAGCGTGTCTATCCCCAGGTGCTCCACCAGCTTCTTCTGCGCGCGCACCATGTCGCGCACCGTGACCGTGGGGAAGTCGGTGCCCCAAGGCCGGCCCAGGCCGGTGCCGTGCTCGTCCGTCATCTCCTCGCGCGGGCCGGTGGAGCCCATGCAGCCGCCCAGCACGTTGGCGCAGATGACGAAGAAGCGGTCCGTGTCCACCGGCAGGCCGGGGCCGACCAGGTTTGCCCACCAGCCCCCCTTGCCGGTGACGGGCTGCGTCTCGGCCAGGTACTGGTCCCCGGTCAGCGCGTGGCAGACCAGGATGGCGTTGGAGCGCGCGGCGTTCAGCGTGCCGTAGGTGCGGAAGGCCACGGAAAGCGGGCGGATGGTCACGCCGCAATCCAGCGCCAGCCCCTCGGGCAGCACCACGCGGCTGTGCGCGATCACCGGGAAGGAGGCCAGCTCGTTCATCTGGGCGGCACAGATAGGGCCGGCTTCCGCGGGGGGCAACTTGAGGCGCGCGCCCGCCAGGGCTAAGGCAGGGGGGAGATGCCCGATACAGAAGCCCTGCACGACATCCGCGCCGAGCTCGACGCGCTGGACGACGAGATGCACGCCATCCTGATGCGCCGGGCCGAGGCCGTGGCGCGGCTGGCCGGCAGCGGCGCCAAGCCCGCCGGCACCGTGCTGCGCCCGGGGCGGGAGGCCGC
>JALHNW010000397.1 GCA_022843345.1 Rubritepida sp.
CCCCGCTTTCGCGCCGCGCGCCCGCCCGCCGCCGGGGACTGGGGCGAATGGCCGGCGCTGCTGGCCGATGGCGGCGGGGCGCGGGCGGAGGCGCTGAACGTGCCGCCCCTGGACGGATTCGGCACCGTCTGCGCCTCGCTGGTGGCGCTGGGGCCGGTGCGGGAGTGGCGCTTCGCCCCCGGCCCGCCGGACCGGACACCCTTCGCGCCCCTCCCCTTGCCATGAGGGACGCCCATGCGTGGCACGCATGGGGGGAAGGTGCTATGGGGCGACGGAATTCCGCAGAAGGTCCCCCCACCATGGCGCGTCGCCGGCAGATCTACGAAGGCAAGGCCAAGATCCTGTTCGAAGGCCCGGAGCCCGGGACGATCGTGCAGTACTTCAAGGACGACGCCACCGCCTTCAACGCCCAGAAGAAGGGCACGATCACCGGCAAGGGCGTGCTGAACAACCGCATCAGCGAATACCTGATGCAGCGCCTGGCCGAGATCGGCGTGCCCACCCACTTCATCCGCCGCCTGAACATGCGCGAGCAGCTGGTGCGCGAGGTGGAGATCATCCCGCTGGAAGTCGTGGTCCGCAACGTCGCCGCCGGCAGCCTCGCCACCCGGCTGGGCATCGCCGAGGGCACGCGCCTGCCGCGCTCCATCATCGAATACTACTACAAGAACGACGCGCTGCAGGACCCGATGGTGAGCGAGGAGCACATCACCGCCTTCGGCTGGGCCAGCACGCACGACCTGGACGACATGGTCCAGCTGACGCTGCGCGTGAACGACTTCCTCACCGGGCTGCTGCTGGGCGTCGGCATCACGCTGGTGGACTTCAAGCTGGAGTTCGGCCGCCTCTACGAGAACGAGGAGATGCGGATCGTGCTGGCCGACGAGATCAGCCCCGACAATTGCCGCCTGTGGGACCTCAAGACCGGCGAGAAGATGGACAAGGACCGCTTCCGCCGCGACCTGGGCAAGGTCGAGGAAGGCTATCAGGAGGTGGCCCGGCGCCTGGGCATCCTGCCCGAGGCCGGCATCCGCGACCTGAAGGGGCCGGAGACCGTCCAGTGACGCGCCTCAAGGTCACTGTCTTCCCCAAGGCCGGCGTGCTGGACCCCCAGGGCAAGGCGATCGAGCGCGCGCTGGGCAACCTGGGCTTCGAGGGCGTGGGAGAGGTGCGCGTGGGCAAGGTGATGATCGTGGAGGTCGCGGAAATCGACCCCGCGAAGGCCCGCCAGGCCGGCGAGGAGATGGCGCGGCGCCTGCTGGCCAACACGGTGATCGAGAGCTTCACCGTGGAAGCCGCCTGACATGGCCGCCACCGCCCTGCCGATGCGCCAGCGCAGCCTGCGCGTCTTCGTCGCGCTCTCGCTGGGCCTGGTGGCGTGGCGGATGGCGCTGGCCGTGGCCTTCCTGCTGTTCGGCCCGCCGCTGGACGCCCTGCCGCAGCACCACACGGCGCAGGTCTTCTTCGTGCTGAGCAAGGCCTTCCTGGGCGGGCTGTTCTGGCCCGTCTCCCTGGCGCTGGACTGGCGAGACCCCCTGGGCTGGCTGCTGTACCCATGGTGAAGCTGTCGCTGCTGCTGATGGCGGTGGCGACCGTCTTCGTGGCCATGGGGCTGCGCTGGCGCGAGGAGCGCATGGGCGCCGCGCCGCCCCGCGGCTTCGTCGCCGGCAAGAAGGCGGCGCTGAACCGCTGGCTCACCGCTGCGGCCATCGCCGCGGTCGGCACCTCCGTGCTGCTGGGCGTCCTCCATTGGGCGCAATATTGAAAGGGTCTGCGCGATGAAGGCCGCGATCGTCACCTTCCCCGGCACCAACCGCGAGCGCGACATGGCGATCGCGCTCCGCCGCGCCTCCGGCACGAAGCCCCTCATGGTGTGGCACCGCGAGACGGCGCTGCCCGCGGGGCTGGACCTGGTGGTGCTGCCCGGCGGCTTCTCCTACGGCGACTACCTGCGCTGCGGGGCGATGGCGGCGCAGTCGCCCATCATGGCGGCGGTGCGCGGCTTCGCGGCGCGCGGCGGCCACGTGCTGGGGGTGTGCAACGGCTTCCAGACGCTGTGCGAGGCGGGGCTGCTGCCCGGCGCGCTGCTGCGCAACGCCTCGCTGCGCTTCCTGGCGATGGACTGCACCATGCGCGTGGAGCGCGCGGACCTGGCCTTCACCCGCCACTTCCAGCGCGGCCAGACCTTCCGGGCCACCATGGCGCATGGCGACGGCAACTGGTTCGCCGACGACGAGACGACGGCGCGGCTGGAGGGAGAGGGGCGCGTGGTGTTCCGCTACGAGGGCGAGAACCTGAACGGCAGCCGCAACGCCATCGCCGGCATCTGCTCGACTGACGGGCGCGTGCTGGGGCTGATGCCGCACCCGGAGAACTGCGTGGACCCGCTGGCGGGCGGCGAAGACGGGCTGCCGCTGTTCACCGGGCTGGCGGAGAGCTTCGCGCCGGCGTGACCTTGCGGACACAGTGTGGCATCCCCGGATGATCTGCACATGGACAACGTGTTTGACACCACGCTAGGGTTCGCCTCGACCCTGCGACTCGGGAGAGATACCGCCATGACCCGCCTGCCCGTCCTTGCCGCCCTCGGCGGTCTCGTCCTCCTTGCCGCCTGCGAGGCTGCGCCCACCGCGAACATCGCCACCAACACGGGCGACATGCGCGAGCAGCAGATGCGCGCCGAGCAGCTGCGCGCCGCGCAGACCAACAACCCCGGGATGCAGAACCCGACCGCCACCGGCGTCGGCGTCGGCGGCATCGTCCGCGACCAGGGCACGGCCGGCCGCGGCAACGTGACGGCCGGCGCACCGGTCGCGGTGAACCCCGGCACCACGGGCATCGAGCGCGGCGACGGC
>JALHNW010000398.1 GCA_022843345.1 Rubritepida sp.
CGTAGGCCGCCGCCTGCCACGGCGCCCGCTCCCACAGCAGCGCCGTTTCCAGGGAAAACGCGCTGAAGGTGGTGAAGCCGCCCAGCACGCCGGTGACCAGGAACAGGCGCGCGGTGCCCGACAGCCCCAGCGCCGCGAGCCAGCCGATGGACGCGCTGCCCGCCACGTTCACCAGCAGCGTCGCCCACGGCCAGGGCAGCAGCAGCGACACCCCCCACCGCGCGCCCGAGCCCAGCGCGCCGCCCGCCATCACCGCCAGCAGGCTCATCGCCGCTTGCGCGCCCAGTCGCGCAGCCGCGCCGCCACCGCCGCCTCCGCCCCGCGCTCCGTGGGCTGGTACAGCGACAGCCGCGCCATGCCGTCCGGGAAGTAGTTGGCGCCGGAGAAGCCGTCCTCGGCATCGTGGTCGTATTCGTAGCCCTGGCCGTAGCCCAGCGACTTCATCAACTTGGTCGGCGCGTTGAGGATGTGCGCGGGCGGCGGGAGCGACCCCGTCTCGCGCGCCGCCGATTGCGCGGCCTTCCACGCGGCATAGACGGCGTTGGACTTCGGCGCGGTGGCCAGGTGCACCACCAGCTGCGCCAGCGCCAGCTCGCCTTCCGGGCTGCCCAGCCGCTCGAAGGTTTCCCACGCCGCGATGGCCAGCGGCAGCGCCGCGGGGTCGGCCATGCCCACGTCCTCGGCGGCGAAGCGGGTCAGGCGGCGGGCGATGTAGCGCGGGTCCTCCCCGCCGGTGACCATGCGCGCGAACCAGTAGAGCGCGGCGTCCGGATCAGACCCGCGCAGGGATTTGTGCAGCGCGCTGATGAGGTTGTAGTGCTCCTCGCGATCCTTGTCGTAGAGCGCGGCGCGTTTCGCCAGCAACCCTTGCAGCGCCGCCTCGTCCAGCGTGTTTCCTTGGGCCAGCACCTGCTCGGCGAGGTTCAGCGCGTAGCGGCCGTCGCCATCCGCCATCGCGCGCAGCAGGGCGCGCGCGCCCTCCGTCAGCGGCAGGGCGCGGCCTTCCAGCGCCTCGGCGCGGAGCAGCAGTTCCTCCATCGCCGCGTCGTCCAGCCGGTGCAGCACCAGCACCTGGCAGCGCGACAGCAGCGCCCCGTTCAGCGCGAAGCTCGGGTTCTCCGTGGTGGCGCCCACCAGCACCACCGTGCCGTCCTCCACCACCGGGAGGAAGCCGTCCTGCTGGGCGCGGTTGAAGCGGTGCACCTCGTCCACGAACAGCAGGGTGCGCCGCCCGGCGCGGCGGCGCGCGCGCGCCTCCTCGAAGGCGCGCTTGAGGTCGGCCACGCCGCTGAACACGGCCGACAGCGCGTGGAACTCAAGCCCCGCCGCCTCGGCCAGCAGGCGGGCGATGGTGGTCTTGCCCACCCCCGGCGGCCCCCAGAGGATCAGCGAGGACAGCGAGCCGCGCGCCAGCATCCGCGTCAGCGACCCCTCCGGCCCCAGCAGGTGCGCCTGGCCCGCCACCTCGGCCAGGGCGCGCGGGCGCAGGCGCTCGGCCAGGGGGGCATCCGCGGGGGGCGGTGCGGGGCCTTCGCCCGGGGGCGGGCCGAAGAGGTCGTTTTCCGGCTGACGGCGCTGGCCCATGCGGTGCATCCTACCCCCCAACGACATCGGAGGAAACGCATGCCCACGCGACGCGCCCTGCTGGCGCTGCCCCTCGCCGCGCCTGCCTTGGCACAGACGCGGCAGCTCCGCCTCATCATCGCTTTCCCGCCCGGCGGCTCCACCGACGTGCTGGCCCGCCTGGTCGCGCCCGTGATGGAGCGCGCGCTGGGCGCGCAGCTTATCCTGGAGAACCGCGGCGGCGCGAACGGCGCCATCGGCATGGGCGCGGCCGCGCCGGCCGCCCCGGATGGCGGCACCTTCGTGCTCGATGCCGGGGGTGCGGCCACCAACCCGCACCTCATGCGCGGGCTGGGCTTCGACTACGCCACGGCCTTCGCGCCGGTGACGCAGATGACCGTGCTGCCCGCCCTGCTGGTGGTGCGGGGCGAGGCGCCGATCACGGATTTCGCGCAGTTCGTGGCCCACCTGCGCGCCAATGGGGGGCGCGAGAGCTACGGCTCCTCGGGCGTCGGCACCGGCTCGCACCTCGCCGCCGCCCTCCTGATGCGCCGCCTGGGGCTGGAGGCGACGCACATCCCCTTCCGCGGCGGCGCGGACCAGCTGGTGGCGCTGCGGCGCGGCGACACGCTGTTCACCTTCTCCACGGTCCCCACCATCGCGGGGGGAATCCGCGACGGCGCGATCCGCCCGCTCGCCGCCTCCACGCCGCGCCGGGCCAGCGCCTTCCCCGCCGTGCCGACCGTGGCGGAATCGGGCGTGGAGGGCTTCGGCGTCTTCGACTTCCACGCCCTCTACGCCCCCGCCGGTACGCCCGCCGAGCACGTGCAGCGCATGGCCGAGGCCGCCATGGCGGCGATGCGCTCGCCCGAACTGGCCGGGCGCTTCTCCCAGCTCGGCCTGGAGCCCGCCGCCGAGGGGCCGGCCGCCTTCGCCAGCTTCCTGGGGGCGCAGCGCGAACGCATGGGCGCGCTGATCCGCGAGGAGGGCATCCGCCTGGAAGGCTGACGCGCAACCGTCGCTTGACGCGGCGCGGCACCGGGCGGAAGCCCCGCCCATGCACCGCCGCGCCCTGCCTGCCCTGTTCCTCGCGACGCCGGCCATCGCCCAGGAACGGCCCCTGCGCCTGGTCATCGCCTGGCCCCCCGGCGGCTCCACCGACGTGCTGGGCCGCATGCTGGCGCCGGGCATCGGCCAGCGCCTGGGGCGCGAGGTGGTGCCGGAGAACCGCTCGGGCGCCGCCGGCGCGGTCGGCGCGGCGCTGGTGGCCCAGGCTGCGCCCGACG
>JALHNW010000399.1 GCA_022843345.1 Rubritepida sp.
CGGGGAACGCGGCCCTGCGCGCGCCGTTCGACCCCGCGGCGCTGCTGGCCCCGGTGCCGCGGCCGGGCAAGATCCTGGGCGTGGGCCGCAACTACGGCGCGCACGCGAAGGAGGTGGGCGGGCCGGCGCAGGAGCTGCCGCGCATCTTCCTCAAGCCCGCCACCAGCGTGGCCCCGCCGGGCGCGCTCCTCCACATCCCCCCGGCCGTGACGAAGCCGGACTGGGAGGCGGAGCTGGCCGTCGTCATCGGCCGCCCCGCCTGGCAGGTGCTCGAGGCCGACGCGCTGCGCCACGTCGCCGGCTACACCGTGCTGGACGACGTCTCCGCCCGCGAGTTCCAGTTCGACGTGCAGCCCCCTCAGACCAGCTTCGCCAAGGGCATGGACGGCTTCTGCCCCATGGGGCCGTGGATCGTGACGCCCGACGAGGCCGGCGAGCCCTTCGACATGGAGGTGACCTGCCACCTGAACGGCGAGGAGGTGCAGCGCGGCAACACGGCCGACCTCATCTTCCCCGTGCCCGCGCTCATCGCCCACCTGTCGCGCTTCATGACCCTGGAGCCGGGCGACGTGATCGCCACCGGCACCCCCGCCGGGTCGGGCGCCTTCCGCACCCCGCCGCGCTGGCTGCGCCCCGGCGACCGGCTGCGGATCGAGGTGGCGCGCGTGGGCGTGCTGGAGCACGGCATCGCCTGATGCTGTGGGATTTCGCCACGCTGGACGCGGAGGCCCGCGGCAAGCTGCTGCGCGCCTGCGTGGTGCCGCGCCCTATTGCCTGGGTCACCACGCTGCACGCCGACGGGCGGTGCAATGGCGCGCCTTTCTCCTTCTTCAACCTGCTCTGCGCCGAGCCGCCCCTGCTGGGCTTCGGCGTCACGCCCCGGGCCGGCGCGGGCAAGGACACGGGCGCCAACATCCGCCGCACCGGCGAGTTCGTGGTGAACCTGGTGCCGCATGCCCTCGCGCACGCGATGAACGAGACCAGCGCCGAGCACGGCCCGGAGGTGGACGAAATCGCCGCCGCCGGCCTCGCCACCGCGCCGTCGCTGCGCGTGGCGCCGCCGCGCATCCTGGGCTGCCCGGCCGCGCTGGAATGCTGCCTGCACACCCTGCTGGAACCTGGCGGCGCCGCGCTGGTGGTGATCGGCGAGGTGTTGGCCCTGCACGTCGCCGACCACGCGGTGCAGGATGCCGCGCGCCATTACCTGGACGTGCCGGCGATGGACCTGATCGCGCGCATGCACGGCCGCGGCTGGTATGCCCGGACGACCGAGTTGTTCGAGCTCGACCGGCCCTCAACGAACAAGGAAACGCCATGACCCGCATGTCCCGCCGCGCCCTGGGCGCGATGCTGCTGACGCCCGCCCTCGCGCGGGCGCAGGCCTTCCCGACGCGGCCCGTGCGCATCGTGGTGGGCTTCGCCGCAGGCGGGCCGACCGACGTGATCGCCCGCGTGCTGGCGCAGGACCTGTCCCAGTCGCTCGGCCAGCCGGTGGTGGTGGAGAACCGCACTGGCGCCAACGCCCTGGTCGCCACCGAGGCCGTGGCGCGCGAGGCGCCCGACGGCCACACGCTGCTGATGTCCACCCTGTCGCACAGCGTCAACGCCATCCTGGTGCCCACCGCGCGCTACCGCCCGCTGGAGGATTTCGCGCCCGTCTCGCTGGTGGCGAAGCTCCCGCTGATCGCCGTCACCGGCGCTTCCACGCCCTTCCGCACGCTGCCCGACCTGGTGGCCGCCGCCCGCGCCCGGCCGGGCGAGGTCTCCTACGGGTCGGCCGGCAATGGCGGCTCGGCGCACCTGGCTGCCGCCCTGCTGGCGACGCTGTCGGGCACGCAGATGACGCACGTCCCCTTCCGCGGCAACGCGCCCGCCCTGCAGGAGGTGCTGTCGGGCCGCGTCTCCTTCATGTTCTACCCGATGATCGGCATCGCGGAGCAGATCGGGCGCGGCGGGCTGCGCGCGCTGGCCGTCGCGCTGCCGGCGCGCGACCCGGCCTTCCCCGACGTGCCGACCACGGCCGAGGCCGGCTTCCCCGGCTTTGACGAATACACCCAGGGGCTGGGCATCCTGGCGCCGGCCCGCACGCCCGCGCCGGTGATCGAGCGCGTGAACGCCGCCATTCGCGCCAGCCTGGCGAAGCCCGAGACGGTCCAGCGCCTCACCGGGCTGGGCGCCATCGTCGCCCCCAGCAGCCCGGAGGAATTCGCCGATTTCCTGCGCGCCGACCTCGGCCGCTGGCAGCGCGTCATCACCGCCGCCAACATCACGAACCAGGAGTAGGCAGGGTGCGGCTGCACTGGTCGCCGCGTCCGAAGTGCGTCTGGGCGGGAGGCACGCGACGACCCGCCGTCTTCACCTCCGGCAACGGGCCGGCGCCGGAGGTGCCTGGCCGGAACGGTGAGGGCGGATGAGGGGGCCTGTTGCGTGACCCGGGCGCTGCCCCCGCGAAAGGCGGGGCGTCACCGCCTCGGCGGGCCTTTCACTCCGCCCGGATGCCGGCGCGGCGGATCGCCTCGCCCCAGGCCTCGCGGTCGCGCGTCATGCGGGCCGCGAAGGCCTCTGGGCCCTCGGGTGCGGGCGTCAGCCCGTTCTCCAGCAGGCGCTGGCGGATGGCGGGGTCGCGCAGCGCCGCCTCCGTCGCCGCCGCCCAGCGGGCGATGGCGGCGGGCGCCATTCCCCGCGGGCCGCAGAGGCCGAACCAGCCCGCCACCTCCAGCCCCGGCACGATGTCGGGCAGGCGTGGGGAGGCCGCGAATTCCGGCACGCCCTCGCGGTCGGCCAGCGCCAGCAGGCGCAGGTCGCCCGAGCGGATCTGGCCCACCACGTCGCCCAGGTTGG
>JALHNW010000400.1 GCA_022843345.1 Rubritepida sp.
CCGCGCGGCGCGGCACTCGGCCGCCTGGCCGCGGCACTGGGCGTGGACGAGCACTTCCTGCTGGGCCTCGACCCCGGCGAGGTCATCCCCGCCGAGATGCTGGAGGAGGCGCAGGGCAGCCTGGGCCTGCTGGCGCCCGACGAGGAGGCCCTGCTGCGCAACTACCGCCGGCTGGACGTGCCGCTGCGCGCCGCCTTCAACCAGGTCCTCGCCCGCGCCGCGGGGCCGGAGCCCGAGCCGGCGGGCCCGCGAAAGCGTCGTTGAAGCGCGATTCCGCGTTGCGGAATCACGCGCTAGGCACGGGCACCGGGGCATGCTGCATTGCACGCCCATGCCAGACATCGCCGCCGCCCCCACCCTGTCCCCCGGCGCCACGGCCCTGCGCGACGCGATCCGGCGCAAGCTGACCTTCGACCTCGGCAAGAGCGCCGCCGGCGCGCTGGAGCGCGACTGGTTCATGGCCACGGCGCTGGCGGTGCGCGACCGCGTGGTGGAGCCCTGGCTGGACGACATCCGCGCCGCCCACGCCGCCGGCACCAAGCAGGTCTACTACCTCTCGCTGGAGTTCCTCATCGGCCGGCTGCTGCGCGAGAACATGAGCAACCTGGGCCTGCTGGACGACGCGAAGGCCGCGCTGGAATCGCTGGGCGTGGACCCCGTGGCGGTGATGGGCAGCGAGCCGGACGCGGCGCTGGGCAATGGCGGGTTGGGCCGGCTGGCGGCCTGCTTCATGGAAAGCCTGGCCTCGCTGTCCATCCCCGCCTTCGGCTACGGCATCCGCTACGACCACGGGCTGTTCCGCCAGATCATCCGCGAGGGCTGGCAGCAGGAGTTCCCCGAGACCTGGCTGACCTTCCCCAACCCCTGGGAGTTCGCCCGGCCCGAGATCGCCCACCCCATCGGCTTCGGCGGCACGGTGGAGGAGGTGACGGCCCCCGACGGCACCGCGCGCCAGATCTGGATCCCCGGCGAGACGGTGATGGCGGTGGCCTACGACACGCCCATCATCGGCTGGCGCGGCGGGCACGTGAACACGCTGCGCCTGTGGTCCGCCCGCGCGCAGGACCCGCTGCGCCTGGACGCCTTCAACGCCGGCGACCACATCGGCGCCGTGAGCGAGCGCGCGCGCGCCGAGGCGATCTCGCGCGTGCTCTACCCGGCCGACGAGACGCCGCAGGGGCTGGAGCTGCGGCTGCGCCAGGAGTTCTTCTTCTCCTCCGCCGCGCTGCAGGACCTGCTGCGCCGCCATCTGCGCGTCCATGGCGACCTGCATTCCCTGCCCGACCGCGTGGCGGTGCAGATGAACGACACCCACCCGGCGATCGTGGTGGCGGAGCTCATGCGCATCCTGCTGGACGAGCACGGGATGGAATGGGCCGAGGCGTGGCGCATCACCCGCGGCACGCTGTCCTACACCAACCACACCCTGCTGCCCGAGGCGCTGGAATCCTGGCCGGTGGAGGTGATGGAGCGCCTGCTGCCGCGCCACATGCAGATCATCTACCTCATCAACGCCGTGCACCTGGACGAGGTGGCGGCGAGCCACCCCGGCGACGGGCGGCTGCTGGGCAGCGTGTCGCTGATCGAGGAGGGGCACGGGCGGCGCGTGCGGATGGGCCACCTGGCCTTCGTCGGCAGCCACACGGTCAACGGCGTCGCCGCGCTGCATTCCGAGCTGCTGAAGCAGACCGTGTTCCGCGACTTCCACGCGCTGTCGCCCGGCAAGATCGTCAACCGCACCAACGGCGTCACCTTCCGCCGCTGGCTGATGCAGTGCAACCCGGGCTTGACCGCGTTGCTGCGGGAGACGATCGGCGACGGCTTCCTGGACGATTCCATGGCCCTGCGCGCCTTCGAGGCGCATGCGGGCGACGTGGCCGTCCAGGCGCGCTTCGCCGCGGTGAAGCGGGCGAACAAGGAGGCGCTGGCCGCGCTGGTGAAGCGCGAGACGGGCCTGCGCCTGGACCCGGCGGCGATGTTCGACATCCAGATCAAGCGCATCCACGAATACAAGCGCCAGTTGCTGAACATCCTGGAGGCGGTGGCGCTGTACGGCGAGATCCGCGCGCACCCGCACCTGCCATGGGCGCCGCGGGTGAAGCTCTTCGCCGGCAAGGCGGCGGCGAGCTACCACCGCGCCAAGCTGATCATCAAGCTGGCGCACGACGTGGCGCGCGTGGTCAACCGCGACCCCACGATGCGCGACCGGCTGAAGCTGGTCTTCCTGCCCAACTACAACGTCTCCCTGGCCGAGGTGATGGTGCCGGCCTGCGACCTTTCCGAGCAGATCAGCACGGCGGGCATGGAGGCGTCGGGCACCGGCAACATGAAGCTGGCGCTGAACGGCGCGCTGACCATCGGCACGCTGGACGGCGCCAATGTCGAGATGCTGGAGCACGTGGGCGGCGAGCACATGCGCATCTTCGGCCTCACGACCGAGGAGGTGGCCGCCCGCCGCCGCGAGGGCTGGCGCGGCGCGGATTCCATCGCCGCCTCGCCGCGCCTGCAATCCGTGCTGAGCGCCCTGGAATCCGGCCTGTTCAGCCCCGACGAGCCAGCGCGCTTTCACGGCCTGGTGGCGTCCCTGCGCGAGCACGACCACTTCCTGGTCACGGCCGATTTCGACGCCTACTGGGAGGCGCAGCGCGAGCTGGACGGCCGCTGGGCCGACCGCGCGGGCTGGACGCGATCGGCCATGTGCAACACGGCGCGGATGGGCTGGTTCTCGTCCGACCGCACCATTCGCGAATACGCCGAGGGGATCTGGCGGACGCGGAGCGCGTGATGCCGCTGCCGGCGCGCGAGGTGGCCGCGCTGCTGGCCGGCCGCCACCCC
>JALHNW010000401.1 GCA_022843345.1 Rubritepida sp.
GGTCCCCGGCGCCGCGGTGGAGGCCGGCGGCCCCGGCGCGCGCCTGGTGATCAACGCGCAGAACTGCGTGCACTGCAAGACCTGCGACATCAAGGACCCGACGCAGAACATCGACTGGCGCACGCCCGAGGGCGCCGGCGGGCCTGCCTATCCCGGAGGGATGTGACCACCCATGATCGATTCCGTCGCCACCCGCGCGCAGCCCTGGCTGCTGTCCATCCTGCGCATCATGGGCGCGCTGCTGCTGCTCCAGCACGGCATGCAGAAGCTCATCGGCTGGCCGCCAAGCCCGCGGCCGATGCCCGAGTTCCTGTCCATGTACTGGTTCGCCGGCGTGCTGGAGCTGGCGGGCGGCGCGCTGCTGCTGGTGGGGCTGTTCACCCGGCCCGTCGCCTTCGTGCTGGCCGGGCTGATGGCCTTCGCCTACTTCATCGGGCATGCGCCGCGCGGCTTCATGCCGGTGCTCAACGGCGGCAACCTCGCCATCCTGTACTGCTTCGTGTTCCTGTACCTGTCGGCGGCCGGCCCCGGCCCGCTGTCGGTGGACGCGGCGCGGGCGCGGGCCTGATGCCGCTGGTCGCCCTCCTCCGCCAGGGCATGGTGCTCTCGCTGGGTTGGGTGATCTGCGCCGCGCTCGTGCTGCGCCACCACGGCTTCGCCTGGGCGCTGCTGCTGCTCGTGGTCTGGGCGTTGCTGCTGGTGCGCTTCCAGCGCGCCACCGTCGCCCACGCGCGGGCCATCGCCGCCCTGAAGGACACCGCATGATCCGCATCCACGGCACCGCGAAGTCGCGCGCCTTCCGCTGCCTCTGGGCGGCCGGCGAGTCCGGCCTCCCGTTCGAGCACCTGGACCACCCGGCCAGCCGCTCGCCCGAATTCCTGCGCCTCAACCCGTCGGGCAAGATCCCGGCGATGGAGGATGGCGAACTCATCCTCTTCGAGTCGCTCGCCATCAACCTGCACATCGCCCGCAAGGCCGGCGCGCCGTTGTGGCCGGCCGGCGACGACGCCTCCCGCGCCCTGCAATGGACGCTGTGGGCGGCGACGGAGGCCGAGCCGCACGTCCTGTCCTGGGGCAGCAACAGCTACGCCCGCCCGCCGGAGGAGCGCGACGCCGCGGCCGCCGCCAAGGCCGTGGCCAACCTCATGCCGCGCCTCGACGTGCTGGAAGGCGCGCTGGCCGGCCGTGCCCACCTGCTGGGCGATGCCTTCACCATCGCCGACTGCAACCTGGCCGGCGTGCTCTACGCCACCTGGAAGCACGGGTTCGACCTGTCGGCCCACCCGCGCACCAAGGCCTGGCTGACGCGCTGCCTGTCCCGCCCCGCCGCCGAGGCAGCCCGCGCCCTGCGCGAATGAGGGGCGCGCTGCTCGCCGCCGCCCGGCGCCTGGACGCGCTGGGCTTCATGCCGTCGAAATCCGGCAACCTGTCCGTGCGCACGCCGCGCGGCTTCCTCGTCACCCCGGCCGCCCTGCCCTACGCCACGCAGGAGGAGGCCGACCTGGTGGAATGCGCGCCCGACGGCACGGTGCTGGACGGCGCGCATCGCCCCTCGTCGGAATGGCGCCTGCACGCGGCGGTCTACGCCGCGCGGCCCGAGGCGCAGGCGGTGGTGCACACCCATTCGCCGCGCGCCACCGCGCTGTCCTGCGCGCGCGTCGCCATCCCGCCCTTCCACTACATGGTGCTGCTGGGCGGCGGGCCGGACATCCGCTGCGCCAGGCACGCCACCTTCGGCACGGCGGCGCTGGCCGATGCCGGCGTCGCCGCGCTCGAAGGCCGGCGCGCCTGCCTGCTGGCCAATCACGGCGTCCTCGCCCTAGGCGCCAGCCTGTCGGCCGCCGAGACGTTGGCGCGCGAGGTGGAGAACCTCGCCACGCAATACCTGGTGCTGCGCGCCGCCGGGCTCGACCCAATCCTGCTGACCCCGGCGGAGCTGGACGAGGCGCAGGCGCAGTTCGCCGGCTACGGGCGCAACTGACGCCCCGGCCCGCCGTTACCCTGGCATAAATGCCACACTCTGTGCCCAGCGCGCAACGGGGGTTCTGTGCGATGCAGCATGGCGCTGCTATCCTCCCTTCCATGGCCGGAAGCAGTTCACGCCGCCGCGCGGCTTTGCTGGCCGCCTTCCTCCTGCTCGCCCCGGCGGCGCAGGGGGCGGAGCCTGACCGCGGCCCATCCCGCAATGCCTTCGGCGCCTTCCTGGCCGGCCGCCACGCCGCCGACGAGATGGACACGCGCGCCGCAGCCGACCAGCTCCTCGCCGCCCTGCGCACCGAGCCCGACCAGGCGGAGATCCTTCAGCGCGCCTTCGTCGCCGCCCTCATGGACGGCCGGCCCGAGGCGCTGCGCCTCGCCCGCCGCCTGCCCGGCAACCTGGCGGCCGAGATGGTGCTGTTCGGCGGCGAGGTCGCCCAGGGCCGCTTCGACCGTGCCGAGGCCCGGGCCCGCGCCCTGGGGCGGCAGAACGCCATCCAGGCCCTCCAGCCCGTCCTCGTCGCGTGGAGCATCGCCGGGCGTGGCGCCTTCGCCGAGGCGCTGGCCCACCTGCGCCCGCACGCCGAGGGCGGGCGCTTCCGCGCGCTCAACGCCCTGCACGCGGCACTGATCGCCGACCTCGCCAACCGCCCGCGGGAGGCCGAGCGCTACGTGCGCCTCGCCCTGGCGGACCAGCCGGAACCCACGCTGCGGCTGGCGCTGCTCTCGGCCTCCAACCTGCACCGCGCCGGCCGCCCGGCCGAGGCCGCGCGCCTGCTCGACCAGCTGGGCGAGAGCCATGACGAGCTGGCCCTGGCGGCGCTGGAGCCGGCGCGCGCGCAGGTCCTC
>JALHNW010000402.1 GCA_022843345.1 Rubritepida sp.
GGGCGCCCGCGCCCTGCCGACCACGGTGATCGTGGACCGCACGGGCACCGAGCGCGCGCGGCTGGAGGGCGAGGCCGAGTGGGACCACCCCCTGATGATGGCGGCGGTGCGGCGGCTGGTCGGGGCGGGCTGAGGCTACCCCACCCGCTCCAGCAATTCGCGCGACATGTCCGCCGGCGCGGTGATGCCCATCAGCCCCATGTCCGTGTGGATCTCCGCCTTCAGCAGCGCGATGGCGTGCGCCACGCCTGCCTGCCCGAACACGCCCGCCGCGTGCAGCATCGGCCGGCCGACGAGGGTGAAGCGCGCGCCCAGCGCGAAGGCCTTCAGCACGTCGGTCCCGCGCCGGAGACCGCCATCGAGCATCACCACCGTGCGGTCGCCCACCGCGTCCACGATGCGCGGCAGCACGCGCAGGGGGGAGGCGGTGCCGTCCAGCTGCCGGCCGCCGTGGTTGGAGACGATGACGCCGTCCACCCCCTCGGCCACCGCGCGCACGGCGTCGTCGGGGTGCATCACGCCCTTCACCAGCAGCCGGCCGGCCCAGCGGCGGCGGATCAGCGCCAGGTGCTCCCAGTTCAGGTGGTCGCGCGCCGTGAAGTCGCGCAGAACGTTCTTGGCCAGGATGGGCGCGCCGCGCTCGGCGAAGCTGTTCTCGAAATGCGGCATGCCGTGTTCGCGCAGCGTGCGGAACCAGGTGCCCAGCAGCCAGCGCGGGCGGATCGCGCCGTCCCAGGCCAGGCGCAGCGAGGGGCGCAGCGGGGTGGAGAAGCCGTTGCGGACGTTGTTCTCGCGGTTGGGCAGCACGGCGGTGTCCACCGTGAGGATCAGCGTGCCGAAGCCGGCCTGGGCCACGCGGTCCACCAGCCCCTCCACCCGGCGCGAATCGCCGGGCAGGTAGGCCTGGAACCAGGCGTCCGGGTTGGCGGCGATCACCTCCTCCATGCGGATCAGCGAGGAGCCGGACAGGATGTAGGGGATGTTCGCCTCGCGCGCCGCCCTGGCGAGCGCGAGGTCGCCGCGCCATGCCACCAGCGCCGCCATGCCCATGGGCGCGATGCCGAAGGGCGCCGCCCAGTCCCGGCCCCACAGCGCCACGCCCTGGCTGCGCGAGGAGACGTCGGCCAGCACGCGCGGCCGGAAGGCCCATTCGCCGAAGGCGCGCGCGTTGTCGCGCAGGGAGGCGTTGCGCTCCGTGGCGCCGGCCACGTAGCCGAAGACCGGCCGCGGCAGGTGGCGGCGGGAAAGCGGCTCGAAATCGTCGAGGCAGAGGACGCGCGACAGGCTGGGCATGGCGGGGAGGATAGCCGCGCGCGCGCCGGCCGGCCACCGGGGCGCTGACATGTTGCGTAGAATACCGGAGGATACAAAGGCGGCAATGAAACCGATAGTTGCGCCCGTTGTGTCATAGGTCACATGTTCCGCGCCTGATGGGCGAATACCGGGCCTTCCGCGCGGGAAAAGGTTGGATTTCGAGACGATGACAGGAATTGAGCTGAAGGCGGTCCTGGTGGACCTGCGGATGACGCAGGTCGAGTTCTGCCGCCTCGTGGGCTGCCAGCCGCCGACGATGAGCCGCTACGTGCGCGGCAGCCTTCCGGTGCCACCGCCGCTGGCCGCGCTGGCCGACGTGCTGCGCTCCGTCCAGACCCGCGGCGACGACGCCGCGCGGCTGCTGCGGGAGGCGCGCGGCGCCCACCCCATGCTCAGTGCAGCGTGAAGACGCCGTTGCTGTAGCGCAGCTCCGCCGGGGCCAGCAGCGCGGCCGAGGCCACGCGCACCGAATGCAGCGGGCCCTCGATCTCGCGCTGCCAGAAGCACAGGAAATCGGTGAGGTTGGGGAAGGACGGCGCCAGGTCGTCCTTCTGCCACACGAAGGTCTGCAGCACATGCGGGTGGTCGGGCATGTGGTAGAGGATCTCGGCGGTCGTCAGGCGCCAGTCGGGCGCGCGGATGATCGGAAGCAGGGCGTCCAGCACGGGTGCAACCTCCGTTCGTCAGGTCTTGCTGCAACGCGAAGCCTGCCATGCGGGATGCGCGGGGCGCCAGGAATTTCGTTTGTTGTCAATGACTTGGCACTCGCAGTCGGAGAGTGCTGCTTTCCGGCTTGACGCCTGGGCAGCCTTGCCCTAGCTCTCTGGCACTCCTCGACGGCAAGTGCCAGCAGGCATGGGCCCGGGGAGGTTCAGAGACCCTGCGCCCGGTTGGCCCGGGCAAGACCAGGAGAGAACCGCCATGAAGTTCCGCCCCCTGCACGACCGCGTGCTCGTCCGCCGCATCACGGCCGAGGAGAAGACCGCGGGCGGCATCATCATCCCCGACACCGCCAAGGAGAAGCCGCAGGAAGGCGAAGTCATCGCCGTCGGCTCCGGCACCGTGAACGACAAGGGCGAGGTCCGCGCGCTCGACGTGAAGGCCGGCGACCGCATCCTGTTCGGCAAGTGGTCGGGCACCGAGGTCAAGGTGGACGGCGAGGAGCTGCTCATCATGAAGGAGAGCGACGTCATGGGCGTCATCGAAGGCTCCTCCGTGACCGCCAAGGCCGCCTGAACCAACCCCTTCCAGACATCAATCGGAGAACACACACATGGCTGCCAAGGACGTCAAGTTCGGCGCCTCCGCCCGCGAGCGCATGATCCGCGGCGTGGACATCCTGGCCGACGCGGTCAAGGTCACGCTGGGCCCCAAGGGCCGCAACGTGGTGATCGACAAGAGCTTCGGCGCGCCGCGCATCACCAAGGACGGCGTCACCGTCGCCAAGGAGATCGAGCTGGCCGACAAGTTCGAGAACATGGGCGCGCAGATGGTGCGCGAAGTGGCCTC
>JALHNW010000403.1 GCA_022843345.1 Rubritepida sp.
GGCGCGCGGCCGGCGCCGCGCGCTCGGCCCCCGCGAGGGCCAAATGGAAGCCGCCCGCGCCGCGCCGGGCGGCGGCGGACGGGGCAATGGCTTCGGTGCGGCGCACGGCGTCCATGGGCCGCAACATCCCGCAACAGGGTTAACGCCCGATTGACGCGGCGCCGCCGGGCGCGGGACAAGCGGCCATGCGCCCGCTTTCCGCCCTGCTCCTCGCCGCGCTGCTGGCCGGTTGCGGCGACCCGCCGCCCCCGGTCTCCACCGCCTCCACCGGCCGCGCCCCCGCGCCCGCGAACTGGGAACGCGCGCCCACCTCGCGCCTGCCCGACAGCACGCAGCGGCTGCAATACTTCAGCCAGGGCGCCTTCGGGATCGAGCAGCCGGGCTCCATCCTCCGCACCCCCGGTGCGCGCCCCAGCCGCTCGGGCGCGCCGCAGCGCGGCATGGGCTACAGCGACGTGCAAACGGTTCCCTGACCCAGGCGTTCCGGGGGACATGACCCAGCCCCCGCAGCAGCAGGACCAGCAACCCGGCCTGGAATCCGAAATGGACCCGGCCCCGCGCAGCCGCATGGAGGCCTGGCTGCCCGCCGGCAAGCTGCGCGGGCAACGGGCGCTGGTGACGGGGGGCGACAGCGGCATCGGCCGCGCCGTCGCCATCGGCTTCGCGAAGGAGGGCGCGGATGTCTGCATCCTCCACACCGCCGCCGAGGAGGAGGACGCCCGCGAGACCCTGCGCCACATCGCCGCCGAGGGCCGGCGCGGCCTGGCCATCAGCGGCGACGTGGGCGACCCCGCCTTCTGCACCCGCGCGGTGGAGGAGGCGACCGCCCACCTCGAAGGCCCGCTCGACATCCTGGTGAACAACGCCGCCGAGCAGCACGAGACGGAGGACTTCGCCCAGATCCCCGTCGAGCAGGTGGAGCGCACCTTCCGCACCAACATCCTGGGCTACGTCTGGATGATCCGCGCCGCCCTGCCGCGGATGAACGACGGCGCGCGCATCATCAACACCACCTCCATCACTGCCTATCGCGGCTCGGCCGAGCTGCCGGACTACGCGGCCACCAAGGGCGCGATCGTGGCGCTGACGCGTTCGCTCGCCCAATCCTTGTGGAAGGCGCGCAGGATCCGCGTGAACGCCGTCGCGCCGGGCCCGATCTGGACGCCGCTGATCCCCGCCTCCTTCGACGAGGAGCGCACGGCCAAGCACGGCGACAGCAGCGAGATGGGCCGCGCCGGCCAGCCGGACGAGGTGGCGCCCTGCTACATCTTCCTCGCCAGCGACCTAGACAGCTCCTACATCAACGGCCAGGTGCTGCACCCCAATGGCGGGACGGTGGTGAACGGCTGAGGGCCAAGCGGCCCTCAGCCGGCTTTTTGCGCCCTCAGGCGCCGGGCGCCCGCATCCGCGGGCTTGGCTTCGCCGCGCCACCGGTGCGCTGGTGGCGGGGTTCGTCTGGCGGCGGGCCGCGCCGTGCGCGGCCATTTCCCCCTGGCCGGGTTCGCCGCCGCCCTGCTAGCCTCCCCCCAAGGAACGATCCTGGGAGGTTCCATGTCCACGCCCCGCCGCGCCGTCCTCGCGCTCGGCCTCGCCGCGCCGTCGCTGGCCCTCGCCCAAGGGCAATGGCAGCCCGACCGGCCCATCCGCGTCATCGTCCCCTTCCCCGCCGGCGGCGCCACCGATGTCTGGGCCCGCCTGCTGGCCGAACCGATGGCCGAACTGCTGCGCGTGCCCGTGGTGGTCGAGAACCGCTCGGGCGCCGCCGGCATGATCGGCGCCGACGCCGTCGCCAAGGCCCCCGCCGATGGGCACACGCTGCTGTTCACCATCACGCCGCTGGTGCAATCCCCCATCGTGCTGGGCAACAGCCCCTACGACCCCATCCGCGACTTCACGCCGATCGGCCAGATGGGCAACACCACGCTGATCTTCTGCGTGCGCGGCGACCTGCCGCCCCGCACGCTCGCCGAGTTCATCGCCTTCGCCCAGGCCCGCCGCGCCGCCGGCCGCTCGCTCAACCTCGGCTCCTGGGCTGCCGGTTCCACCGCCCATGTCTATGCGTTGGCCTTCAACAACCAGCACAACCTGGGCATGACCCACGTCGCCTATCGCGGCGAGGCGCCGATGGTCACCGCCTACCTGTCCGGCGAGGTGGATTGCGGCATCAACAGCCTCACCTCCGTGCGCGAGCACATCGCCACCGGCAAGCTGCGCGGCCTGGCCGCCCTGGGCGACGCGCGCCACCCCAACATGCGCGAGATCCCGACCTTCCACGAGCAAGGCTCGGACATCGGCCGCGGCTGGAGCGGCTTCATCGGCCTGCTCGGCCCCGCCCGCCTGCCGCCGCCCGTGCTGGCCCGCCACGCCGAGGTGTTCCGCCAGGTGATGGCCCGCGACACGGTCCGCCGCCGCCTGCTGGAGATGGACACCGACCCCGACTGGCAGGGCCCGGAGGCCTTCGCCGCCATCATCGCCCGCGTGCAGGCCAAGTGGATCGAGATCACCCGAGGCATGGATTTGCAGATGTGACGGGCTGAAGGAGCCCCTCACATCTGGAGCTTTTTTGTGCCCTCACCGCCGCGGCCCATGGCCGCGGCTACGCCGGGCGCGGCCTCCGGCCGCTTGGCTTCGGCCCCCTTCAGGGGGCCGGCGCGCGCCGTGCGCGCGCATCTTCGGTGCGCCGCTCCGGTTCTGTCGGGTGGTGCTGGATGGCCGGCGCTCGGCTGCGCCGTTGCGCCTCTGGGGCTGCGGCGCCGCTCCCCGGCGGATGCGCCCATCGGCCAGCCCACGGCAAAGCCGCGGGCCTGTGCCGCGAGGCG
>JALHNW010000404.1 GCA_022843345.1 Rubritepida sp.
CAGCCACCACGCCAGCAGCGCCGCGGCCACCAGGGGCACGGCGAGGCGCGTGATGCGCGACAGCAGCGCCCATGCCGCCAGCGCCGCCACCAGCGTGGCGGCCAGCGCGCCTGCCAGCGGCCGCGGGTCGAAGAAGGTGCCTGCCACGCGGGCCATCACCGCCGCGACGTAGGGGTCCGGCACCACCAGCGCCTTCAGCAGCGCGAAGCCCAGCAGCGCCGGCAGCAGGGCCAGCAACCCACGCGTGAACGCCCCCACCCCGGCGCCAGCGCCAGCAGCCCGACGGCACCGCAGGCCAGCAGCAGCCCCGCCTCGTGCGACAGCGCGGTGATGGCCAGCGCCAGCGCCAGCAGCGGCCGGGGCCCGCGGTTCCAGCCCAGCGCCAGCGCCGGCCAGAAGGCGGCGTGGGCCACCCACATCTCGGTCGGGAAGGGGAAGACCAGCGGCAGCAGCAGTGCGGTGGAGCCCGCGGCGAAGGGCAGGATGCGCCCGGAGGCGTCGGTGCGCCACGTCGCCAGCAGGCCCAGCGCGGGCGCCAGCAGGAAGGCGGCCCAGTAGGCCCGGACGCCCGCCATCGCGTGGCCGGAAAGGCGCCCCACCGCATCGCCCAGCCCCGCCGTCAGCAACCAGGCGGCGGCGCGGGCCGGGATCTGGCGGAAGTGGAAGTCCCAGGAATCGCCCGCCGCCACGGCGTAGGAGAACAAGGCGCCATCGGCGAAGAGCGGCAGCCGCGCGCCCAGCCCGAGCAGCGGGAACGCCGCGCACCAGGCGGCGGCCAGTGCGATGATGATGCGTGCCAGGCGAGCCACCCTTTTCCTTCCGCCGCACCGCGTCTAGCGTTGGCGCGCAGCAACGGGAAGGAAGCGGGCGGATGATGCTCGAAGGCAAGGTCGCGGTCGTCACGGGCTCGGGGGGCGGCATCGGGCGCGAGATCGCGCTGGCGATGGCGGAGGCCGGCGCGAAAATCGTCATCAACGACATCGGCGCCTCGCTGGGCGGCGAGGGCTTCTCCGCCACGCCGGCCGAGCAGACCAAGGGCATCATCGAGCAGAAGGGCGGCCAGGCCGTCATCAACACCGACAGCGTCAGCGAATGGGCCAACGCGCAGAAGATCGTGCAATGCGCGATGGACAGCTTCGGGCGGCTGGACATCGTGGTGAACAACGCGGGCATCCTGCGCGACCAGATCTTCCACCGCATGTCGCCGGAGGAGTGGCTCTCGGTCGTCAACGTCCACCTCAACGGCTCCTTCTTCGTCTCGCGCGCCGCCGCGGAGGTGTTCCGCAAGCAGGAAAGCGGGGCCTTCGTCCACATCACCAGCACCTCCGGGCTGATCGGCAATTTCGGGCAGGCGAACTACTCGGCCGCCAAGCTGGGCATCGTGGGGCTGAGCAAGTCCATCGCGCTGGACATGAAGCGCTACAACGTGCGCTCGAACTGCCTGGCCCCCTTCGCCTGGAGCCGAATGACGAGCAGTATTCCGGCCGAGACGCCGGAGCAGAAGGCGCGTGTGGAGCGGCTGATGCGGATGGGGCCCGAGAAGAACGCGCCGCTCGCCGTGTTCCTGGCGAGCGACGCGGCGAAGGAGGTGTCGGGCCAGATCTTCGCGCCGCGCATGCACGAGCTGTTCCTGTTCTCGCAGAACCGGCCCATCAAGTCCGTGCACAGCGAGAGCGGCTGGACGCCGGAGAAGATCGCCGAGGTCGCCCTGCCCGCCATGCGGTCCGGCTTCACGCCGCTGGAACGCTCGGGCGACGTCTTCTCCTGGGACCCGGTGTGAGGGAGCTGCTGCAGGCCCGCTACGGCCACCTGCCCTTCGAGCCGTCGGAGGGCAGGGCGCCGGAAGCCTTGCGCGCCATCCTCGACCGCCGCGTGACGCGCCGCTTCGCCCCGCGCGCGGTGAGCGCGGAGACGCTGGGCCTGGTGATCGCCGGGGCGCAGTCAGCGCCGAGCAAGAGCGACCTGCAACAGTACTCCGTCATCGCGATCCGCGACGCGGCCACCCGCGCGCGCATCGCCCAGGCCATCGGCACCATGCCATGGATCGCCGACGCGCCGGTCTTCCTGCTGTTCTGCGGCGACCTGCGGCGCAACCGGCAGATCGGCGCGCGTGCGGGCATGCCCAACGCGAACGACAGCGTGGATTCCTTCATCAACGCCACCGCCGACGCGGCCCTTGCGCTGGGCTTCGCCACCATGGCCGCGGATGCGCTGGGGCTGGGCACCTGCCCCATCTCCTACGTCCGCAACCACCTCGACCTCCTGCGCGACCTCTGCGCGCTGCCCGCGGGCGTGTTCCCGCTGGCCGGCCTGGCGCTGGGCTGGCCCCTGGCGCGCAACGAATCCTCCGCCCGCCTGCCGCCCTCCGTGGTGCTGCATCACGAGCGCCACGCCGATGCCGACCCCGCCGCCATCGCCGCCTACGACGCCCGGCGCCCCCTGATGAAGCCGCGCTACCCCGAGGTGCACGGCCCCGCCCCCGATGGCTGCCGCTGGAGCGAGAACGTCGCCCGCCAGCTCTCGGTGCCCGAGCGGCCGGGCACGCGCGAATGGCTGCGCGGCCAGGGCATCGCGCTTGGCTGAACGGCCGGCGCCGGCGCGCGACGCCGCCTCCCTGCTGCTGTGGCGCGAAAGCCGCGCGCGCGGGCTGGAACTCTTGATGGGCCGGCGCCACCACGCGCTGCGCTTCATGCCGGGCATGCTGGTCTTCCCAGGCGGGCGGGTGGACCGCGCAGACTTCCGCGCCCCCGCCGCCAGCGAGCTGCCGGGCGACACGCTGGCGCAGCTCGGCCATTCTGCGCGCCCCTCGCTGG
>JALHNW010000405.1 GCA_022843345.1 Rubritepida sp.
TCAGCGCCAAGCCACCCCACCACATCACCCATCACCACACCCACGCGGGGTGGAGCAGCCCGGTAGCTCGTCAGGCTCATAACCTGAAGGTCACAGGTTCAAATCCTGTCCCCGCATCCATCAATGCAGAACACCCATCAAGCCCGCTGGCACACACCAGCGGGCTTTTTGGCGTCCAGGACGCGCCCTGCGGGAAGGAGCGCGGGACGCATTACTTGAAATCGCGTGTCGGCACGCGCAGGGTGCGCGCGTCCGGCCCTGAGCCGGTGCGTGCCTCGTCGCCCCGGCCGTGCCGCAGGCGCAGGGCGGCGTCACGCCCGCCCACGCTGTCCAGCAGGGGCGTGAGGTCGGACAGGTGCTCGGCGATCAGGTGCGTGACGCCGTCCTCCGTCTGGACCCTTCCCCGGACGGCCATCATGCCCGCGGCCAGGATCAACGCGCGCTGCCGCTCGAACAGCGCGGGCCAGACGATGACGTTGGCCACGCCCGTCTCGTCCTCGATGGTGAGGAACATCACGCCCTTCGCGCTGCCCGGCTTCTGGCGCACCAGCACCAGCCCGGCAGCGGTGACGCGCCGCCCGGATCGTGTTCCAGACAGGTCCGCACAGGTGACCATTCGGTCCCGGGACAGCTCGCCCCGCAGGAAGGCCAGCGGGTGCTTGCGCAGGCTCAGCCCCACGGCGCGGTAGTCTGCCACCACCTCCCCACCCTCGGGCAATGAAGCGAGCGCCACGGGTTCCTCCTGCGCCTCGGGCATGCGGATGGAGTTGCTGCCCCGTTCGGCTGCGGCGAACAGCGGCAGCGGCGCGTCGTGCAGGCCGCGCACCGCCCACATGGCATCGCGCCGCCCCAGGCCCAGCGCGGCGAAGGCGTCCGCCGCCGCGAGCGCCTGCATGGCCTTGCCGGAGATCCCCGACCGGCGCTGCACCTCCTCGACGGAGCGATACGGGAAGATCCCACGCGCGCGCACCACGCATTCGCCGTCCGCCTCTCCGAGCCCGGCCACCATGCGCAGCCCCAGTCGCACGGCGCCGCCCTCCATCGTGCAGTCCCATGCGCTTGCGTTCACGCACAGCGGCCGCACCTCAACCCCGTGCTCCCTCGCGTCGCGCACCAGCTGGGCAGGGGCGTAGAAGCCCATGGGCTGGGAGTTCAGCAGCGCGCACAGGAATGCATCGGGGTGGTGGCGCTTCACCCAGCACGACGCGTAGGCGATCAGCGCGAAGCTCGCCGCGTGGCTCTCTGGGAAGCCATACGATCCGAAGCCCTCGATCTGCGAGAAGGTGCGTTCGGCGAAGTCGCGCGCGTAGCCCCGCGCCACCATGCCCCCCACCAGCTTGTCCTTGAAGGCGGAAACGCCGCCCGTGACCT
Source organism: Rubritepida sp. (assembly GCA_022843345.1). GTDB lineage: Bacteria > Pseudomonadota > Alphaproteobacteria > Acetobacterales > Acetobacteraceae > Roseococcus. The sequence goes on from JALHNW010000405.1 coordinate 1,372, forward strand.
TGAAGGTCGCCATGCCGCGGCGCAGCTGGTCGGCCTCGCCCGGCGTGAAGCCCGCGCAGGCGATGGCGACCTGCATCGCCTGCTCCTGGAACAGCGGCACGCCCAGCGTCTTGCCCAGCACGCGCTCCAGCTCCGGCGTGGGGAAGGACACGGGCTCCAGCCCCTCGCGGCGGCGCAGGTAGGGGTGGACCATGTCGCCCTGGATGGGCCCGGGCCGCACGATCGCCACCTGGATGACCAGGTCGTAGAAGATGCGGGGCTTCATGCGCGGCAGCATGGCCATCTGCGCCCGGCTCTCGACCTGGAAGGTGCCGACCGTGTCGGCCTTCTGGATCATGGCGTAGGTCTCGCCGTCCTCCGGTGGGATGGCGGCCAGGTCGTAGCTGCGGCCCCGATGCTCGCGGATGAGGTCGAAGGCGCGGCGCAGGCAGCCCAGCATGCCCAGCCCCAGCACGTCCACCTTCATGAAGCCCAGCGTGTCGGCGTCGTCCTTGTCCCACTCGATCACCGTGCGCCCCTCCATGGCGGCGGGGCGGATGGGCACCAGCTCGTCCAGCCGGTCGCGCGTCAGCACGAAGCCGCCCGGGTGGGTGCCGAGCTGGCGGGGGAAGCCCACCAGCTCGCGCGCCAGGTTCAGCGTCAGGCGCAGGCGGCGGTCGGCCATGTTGAGGTTCAGCGCCTCGACATGCTGCTCGCCCACGTCCTCGCCGCCCCAGCCCCAGACCTGGGCGGCCAGCGCGCCGGTCACGTCCTCGGGCAGGCCCATCACCTTGCCCACCTCGCGCACTGCGCCGCGGGGGCGGTAGCGCATGACGGTGGCGCAGAGCGCGGCGCGCTCGCGGCCGTAGTGGCTGTACACCCACTGGATCACCTCCTCGCGGCGCTCGTGCTCGAAGTCCACGTCGATGTCGGGCGGCTCGCGCCGCTCGGCGGAGATGAAGCGCTCGAACAGCAGGCCGGAGCGCACGGGGTCTATGGAGGTGATGCCGAGCGCGTAGCAGACGGCGGAGTTGGCGGCCGAGCCGCGGCCCTGGCACAGGATGCCCATGTCGCGCGCCCGGCGGACGATGGTGTTCACGGTGAGGAAGTAGGGCGCGTAGTCCATCTGCCTGATGAGGGCGAGCTCGTGGCGCAGCTGCGCGGCCACGTCGTCGGGCAGGCCGGTTCGCCAGCGCGTGGCGGCCGCCGCCCAGGTTAACCGTTCCAGCGCCGCCTGCGCCGTCTCGCCGGGGCGCTCCGTCTCGTCGGGGTACTGGTAGCGCAGCTCGCCGATGTCGAAGCGGCACGTCGCGGCCACCTCCCGCGCGCGCGCCACCGCCTCGGGGTGGCGGTGCAGCAGGCGCGCGATCTCGGCGGGGGCGCGCAGGTGGCGGTCGGCCTCGCCGTGCAGGCGCAGCCCCGCCGCATCCACCGTGCAGC
>JALHNW010000406.1 GCA_022843345.1 Rubritepida sp.
CGCGGCGGGCTGGCGGTGGCCGGCGGGCGCCTACTGGTGCCCACGGTGGAGAACCACCTGGTCGGCCTGTCCGCCGAGGACGGGCGCGTGCTGTGGACCTTCCGCGGCGCGCCGGTGCGCGCGCTGCCGCTGGGCCTGCCGGCGCCGGCGGTGGAGGGCGAGATCGCGGTGGCCGGACTGGCTTCGGGCGAGATCGTGGCGGTGCGGGTGGACACGGGGCGCGTGCAGTGGAGCGAGAGCCTGGGCACGGCGCGCGGCGGCGTGTCGCTGGCCGACATCGGCGCCATCACCGCGCTGCCGGTCATTGACCGCGGCCGGGTCTTCGCGCTGGGCATGGCGGGCGCCATGGCGGCGCTGGACTTCCGCTCCGGCCGGCGGGTGTGGGAGCGCGAGCTGGGGGGCACGGTGACGCCGGCCTCCGTGGGCGACTGGGTCTTCGCGCTTTCCGCCAATGGGGAATTGGCGGCGCTGGGGCGCGACGACGGGCGCATCCGCTGGATCACCCCCCTGCCCCGCTTCGCCAACGAGGCGCGGCGGCGCAACCCCATCACCTGGGGTCCGCCCGTGGTGGCGGGCGGGCGCATCCTGCTGGCCGGCAGCCATGGCGAGCTGGTGGAGGTGGACGCAGCGAGCGGGGCGCTGGGCCAGCGGCTGCGCCTGCCGGACGGCGCGACGCTCCAGCCGGCCATCGCGGACAACAGCCTGTACCTGCTGACCGACGGCGGCGACGTGGTCGCGCTGCGGGGCGTGGGATGACCCTTCCCGTCGTCGCCATCCTTGGGCGGCCCAACGTCGGCAAGTCGTCGCTGTTCAACCGCCTCGCCGGGCGGCGCATCGCCATCGTGGACGACACGCCGGGCGTGACGCGCGACCGCAAGGAGACCACCTGCGAGATCGCCGGGCGCGAGGTGACGCTGGTGGACACGGCGGGGCTGGAGGAGGCGGCGCCGGAATCCCTCTACGGCCGCATGCGCGCCTCCAGCGAGGCGGCGCTGGAGCAGTGCGACGTCGCGCTCTTCGTCGTGGACGCGCGCGCCGGGCTGACGCCGGCCGACCGCGCCTTCGCCAACTGGTTGCGCCGGGCGCGGCGCCCCGTGATCCTGGTAGCCAACAAGGCCGAGGGGCGCGGCGGCGCGGCATCAGCCATGGAGGCCTTCGAGCTGGGGCTGGGCGAGCCGATCGCCGTCTCGGCCGAGCATGGCGAGGGCATCTGGGGGCTGATGGACGCCATCGGCGAGCACCTGCCCGAGCCGGACGCGCCGGAGCCGGAGGAGGAGGAAGGCGCGGAACGCCCGCTGCGCCTGGCCATCCTCGGCCGGCCGAATGCCGGGAAATCCACGCTGCTGAACCAGCTGCTGGGCGAGGAGCGCATGATCACCGGCCCCGAGCCGGGGCTGACGCGCGACGCCGTCGCCGCCCCCTGGCGGGACGAGGTGGGCCCGATCCGCCTGGTGGACACGGCCGGGCTGCGGAAGAAGGCGCGCATCACCCAGAAGCTGGAGGAGCTGTCGGCCGCGTCCTCCATCGGCGCGCTGCGCGAGGCGGAGGTGGTGATCCTCGTCCTCGACGCCACGCTGGGGCTGGAGGAGCAGGACATCCGCATCGCCCGCCTGGCCGAGCGCGAGGGGCGCGCGGTGGTGATCGCGCTCAACAAGTGGGACGCGGTGGAGGACCGCGCGGCGGCCAAGGCGGCGCTGGACCGGGTGCTGGAGGAATCGCTCAACCAGCTCAAGGGCATTGAGGTGGTGCCGATGTCGGCGGCCAACGGACGCGGGGTGGACAGGCTGATGCCCGCGGTGCGCCGCACCCATGAGCGCTGGAATCGGCGCATCGGCACCGGGGCGCTGAACCGCTGGTTCGAGAAGATGCTGGAGCGCCACCAGCCGCCGCTGGTGGACGGGCGCCGGCTGAAGCTGCGCTACGCCACCATGCCCAAGGCGCGGCCGCCGACGATGGTGATCTTCGGCACGCGCGCGGAGCAATTGCCGCTGGACTACCGCCGCTACCTGCTCAACGGCTTCCGCGAGGAGTTCGACATGCCGGGCGTGCCGGTGCGGATGCAGCTGCGCTCCTCGGAGAATCCCTTCGTGGAAGATTCATAGGCCCTCAAGCGCCGGGCGCGGCCATCCGGCCGCTTGGCTTGCGCCGCGCCGCCGGAGCGTGGGTTGGAAGGGCAGCTCGGCGGCGGGCCACGCCGTGCGTGGCCATCCAAGCCATGCCATGCTGCGCCCATGAGCGAGACCTTCGAACGCTTCCGCACCCTGCACGCCGCCGGCTGCTTCGTCATGCCCAATGCCTGGGACGCCGCCTCGGCCGCCATCCTGGGCGCGGAGGGCTTCGGGGCCATCGCCTCCACCTCGGCCGGCATCGCCTGGGCGATGGGGCGGCGGGACGGCTTCGGCGCCGTCTCGCGCGCCGAGGCCATCGCCAACGCCGCGCTGCTCGGTCGCGCCAGCCGCCTGCCGGTGAATGGCGACCTGGAGGACGGCTTCGGCCCCGCGCCGGAGGATTGCGCGGCAACGGTGGAGGCCGCGGTCGCGGGCGGCCTGGCCGGGCTGGGCATCGAGGACACCACGGGCGACCCCGCCGACCCCATCCACCCCTTCGACGCCGCGGTGCGCCGGATCGAGGCGGCGGCGCGCGCGGCGAAGGGCCGCATCCTGCTGACGGCGCGCACGGACAACTTCCTCCATGGCCGGCCGGACCTGGACGACACGCTGCGCCGGCTCGCCGCCTTCGCCGAGGCG
>JALHNW010000407.1 GCA_022843345.1 Rubritepida sp.
GTGCAGCTGCCCACGCGCCACGGCGGCGCGGCGCTGCCCGGCGTGCGCGCGGTGGATTTGCGCGCGACGCCGCCCGAGCGCGGGCGCTTCCTGTCCGGCCCGCTGGTGGCGGCGATCCACGAGACGCTGGCGCGCGGCGAGCAGGCGATGCTGTTCCTCAACCGCCGCGGCTACGCGCCGCTGACGCTGTGCCGCGCCTGCGGCCACCGGATGCAGTGCCCCAACTGCACCGCCTGGCTGGTGGAGCACCGCGCCCAGAAGCGCCTCACCTGCCACCATTGCGGCCATGTGGAGCCGGTGCGCCCCGAATGCGCCGAATGCGGCGCCGAGCATTCCCTGGTGCCCATCGGCCCCGGTGTGGAGCGCATCCAGGAGGAGGTGGCCGACCTGTTCCCGGACGCCCGCAAGCTGGTGATGGCGAGCGACACCATCCCCGGCCCGGCGGCGGCGGCGGAGGCCGCGCGCCAGATCGAGGAGCGCGAGGTGGACCTGATCATCGGCACGCAGATCGTCGCCAAGGGCTGGCACTTCCCGCACCTGACGCTGGTGGGCGTGGTGGATGCCGACCTTGGCCTGGCGGGCGGCGACCTGCGGGCGGGCGAGCGGACCATGCAGCTGCTGCACCAGGTGTCCGGCCGCGCCGGCCGCGCGGAGGCGCCAGGGACCGTGCTGCTCCAGACCTTCAGCCCGGAGCACCCGGTGATGGCCGCCCTGCTGCGCGACGATTTCGAGGGGTTCCTGTCCGCGGAAAGCGAGCAGCGCCGGCCCGGCCACTGGCCGCCCTTCGGCCGGCTGGCGGCGCTGATCGTGTCGTCCGAGGAGGCGCGCGCCGCCGAGCGGGTGGCGCGGGACCTGTCGCTGGCCGCGCCCTCGGGCGATTCCATCCAGGTGCTGGGCCCGGCCCCGGCGCCGCTGGCGCTGCTGCGCGGGCGGCACCGGCACCGGCTGCTGCTGAAGGCGGAGCGCGGGATGCCGGTGCAGGCGATCCTGCGCGACTGGCTGGGCAAGGTGGAGGTGCCCAGCCACGTGCGGGTGCAGGTGGACGTGGACCCGGTGAGTTTTCTTTAGAGGGCCACGTCCCGGTTCACGTCCTTGTACAGCATGTACTCGCAGTTCGCGTTCCCCGTCGCGTAGATCTGCTGCGGCACGTAGGGCCCCATCCACACGAAGTCGCCCTCCCACAGCTCGTGCCACTCGCGGCCGAGCCTCTGGAGGCACTGGCCCTCCAGCATCACCATCCCGTGCTCCATCACGTGCGTCTCCACGCACCAGAAATGGGCGCCCGGCGCGTAGCCCATGATGTTCATCTCGAAATCCATCGCCATGCGGCGGGTGCCCAGCAGCAGCACGCGCCAGCGCGGGCCGTTCTCCTCGCGCTCCGCCGTGTCGCGGTGGCCGATGATCGGCTCGGGCATCGCCACGCCGGGCGCGGGCTGGAAGCGCTTGCGGACCCACATGGCGCGGGCTTCGTCCGACCCCGCGTTGCGGACAGAGAGCGGCACGCCTTCCGGCACGTAGCAGTAGCCGCCCACGGGCAGGCTGTGCACAGCGCCGCCTACCGTCACCTCAAGGCTGCCCTGCTGGACATAGAAAAAATGCTGCACCCCCGCATCCAGCGCGCCCGCGCTGCCGCAGCCGGCGGGGATGATCGCCAGCGCCTGGGCGAAGCGCGCGCCCATGTGCGGGCTTGCCTGGAAGCGGATGATGCAGCCCGGCCAGCCCGGCAGCAGGCTGTCCATGATCCCCTCCGGCGGGAAGACGGCGTAGCTGGGCGTGAGCATCGAGCGGTTGTGGCCGATGATGCCGGGCGGCGGGTTCGGGGTGGGCACGCGCATGGGCTGGTTCTCTCCGCGGGAAGCCCTGCGGGCGGACCATGGAAGCGCCCCGGTGGTCAAGCCGGTGCCGCCCCGCCATATGGACGCCCATGGACCTCGACTTCACCGAGAGCGAGCTGCACCGCTACTCCCGCCACATCCTGCTGAAGGAGGTGGGGGCCGTGGGCCAGGCCAGGCTGCGCGCGGCCCGCGTGCTGGTGGTGGGCGCCGGCGGGCTGGGCTCGCCGCTGGCGCTGTTCCTCGCGGCCGCCGGGGTGGGCACGATCGGGCTGGTGGATGACGACGTGCTGGAGCTGTCGAACCTCCAGCGCCAGGTGGCCCACGCCACGGCGCGCATCGGCGCGCGCAAGGTGGACAGCGCGGCCGAGACGCTGCGCGCCCTGAACCCGGAGGTGCGCCTCGAACTCCACCCCCTGCGGCTTGACGCCGAAGCGGCGCTGGACCTCATCCCCCGCTACGACCTGGTCTGCGACGGCACGGACAACTTCCCGACGCGCTTCCTGCTGGGCGATGCCTGCCACCTGCTGGGCGTGCCGCTGGTCAGCGCCGCCGTGCTGCGCTTCGAGGGCCAGCTTTCCGTCTTCCGCGGCCACCTGGGCGCGCCCCACCCCTGCCACCGCTGCCTCAACCCGGAGATCCCGCCCGACGGCCTGGTGCCGAGTTGCTCGGAGGCCGGCGTGCTGGGCGCGGTGGTCGGCGTCATGGGCACCCTCCAGGCGACGGAGGTGCTGAAGCTGATCCTGGGCATCGGCGAGCCGATGGACGGGCGGCTGCTGCTGTGGGACGCGCTGTCCATGCGCTTCCGCGACGTGCGGCTGCGGCGCGACCCCGGCTGCGCGCTGTGCGGGCCGGGCGCCACCATCCGCGACCTGTCGGCCCATCGCCGCGCCGCGCCCCTGGCCTGCGC
>JALHNW010000408.1 GCA_022843345.1 Rubritepida sp.
GCCGTGCCGCCCACAGGCATGTCCTGCGGCGCGATGCCCGACAGAGGCATAGGGCGTTGCGCGAGGGGTGCGGCGTAACTCGATGGCGGGTCGATCGCCGCGGCGGGCAATGGCGCCGGGCTGCGGTCCAGCCAGGCGAGGGCCTGGTCGATACGGAAGGCGGCTGTCGGACGGACCCGCGCGGCGAGCGCGGCGCGGGCCGCGGCGATGTCCCCGATCGCGCCACCCTGTTCGGGGCGGTCCGCCTGGCTGGCGAGTTCGGATCGCGTCAGCAACCTGGCTTCGGCGCGCTCCAGCAGGTCCAGCGCTTCCGCCACCCGTCCACTGCCGAGCGTCTGGCCAGCCAGGCGCAGGAGCGTGACGGGATCCTCGATGCTCTCGGCGAGGGAGGGCGCGCGGGGGATGACGCGGAGTGCCGCGGCGGGGCGGCCCGCCGCTACCGCAGCGCCGGTGCCATCCTGCGCGAGGGACGGCATGGGTGGGAAAAGCAGCGCAAGGGCGACGAAAGGCAAGAGGCTGGCACGCATGGCGGTTCTCCGGCGGGGTGTCCCGTGCCCCGGAGAACCTCTCGCCCATGTTGCCAGTTCCCCCTTGGCCGCGCTTGCGTCAGCCCTTCGCGACCAGCGCCTTCAGGTCGGCCTGCGGACGAGCGCCGAAATGGCTGATCGCTTCCGCGGCCGCCACGCTGCCCCAGCGGCCGCATTCCGCCAGGGTCTTGCCGTGGGCGAGGCCCGCCAGGAAGCCGGCGGCATAGGCATCGCCCGCACCCGTGGTGTCCACCACCGTGGTCGGCACGGCCGCGATGTCCCAGCTTTCGGCCCCGGCGATGACGACGCTGCCCTTCTCGCTCCGCGTCACCGCGGCCAGCGCGACCTCCTGCCGAAGCTGGGCGATCGCTGCCTCAAAATCCTCGGTTTCGTAAAGGGAGAGAAGCTCGGCCTCATTCGCAAACAGGATGTCGGTCTCCTCCTTCACGAAGGCGCGGAAGGCAGCGCGGTGGCGGCCGACGCAGAAGGCGTCCGAAAGCGTCAGAGCGACCTTCCGGCCGGCCGCATGCGCAGCCCGGGAGGCCTTGCGAAAGGCTTCCTGCGCGGCGGACGGGTCGAACAGGTAGCCCTCGAGGTAGATGATGGCGGCGGAGGCGACCTCGGCCTCGTCCACATCATCCGGGCCGAAGGTGACGCAGGCGCCGAGGAAGGTGTTCATCGTCCGCTGCCCGTCCGGGGAGACGAGGATGAGGCAGCGCGCGGTCGGCGCGCCGCCCACCAGCGGCGGGGTCGGGAAGCGCACGCCGGCGGCGCGGATGTCATGGCCGAAGACCTTCCCGAGCCCGTCGTCCGCGACCTTGCCGAGATAGCCGACCCGCGCGCCGAGCGCTGCGGCGACCGCGCAGGTATTGCCCGCCGAACCGCCGGAGCTTTCGACGCCAGGACCCATGGCGGCGTAGATCTGCTCGGCGGTGGCGGCATCGATCAGCGCCATGCCGCCCTTCGGCATGCCGTGGGCGGACAGGAAGGCGTCCTCCGCGCGGGCCTGCACATCGACGATGGCGTTGCCGATGCCGAGGAGATCGAGGGTAGGCAGGCTGGAACTGGACATGGGGCGGGAGACCTCGCGCAGGCGTCAGGGGGGATAAAGCGGCCGGAAGTTGCCGGAAGGGGCGCGCCACCGCTAGTCCCGCGCATGTTCCAAGCCCTGACGCTGGCCTTCCGCCAATTGCCCGACCCCGCCTTTCGCCGGCCCCTGCTCCTTGGGGCGGCTGGGGCGCTGGCTGGGCTGGTCGCGATCGGGGTGCTGGCGTCCTGGGGCCTTGGCGAGTTGGCCTCCGGTACGGGGTGGTTTGCCAACATCGCCGCGGCGGCCGGGGGCGTGCTGGTGCTGTTCTCGGCCTGGTGGCTGTTCGTGCCGCTGCTGCTGGCCGTGTCCGGGTTTTTCCTGGATGGCGTCACGGCGGCGGTCGAAGCCCGGCACTACCCGGCCCTGGTCCCGGCGCAGGGTGCTGCCACCACCAGCCAGGCCTGGGCCGGGTTCGTGCTGGCGGCGAAGATGGCGGGGCTGACGCTGATCCTGCTGCCGCTATCGCTACTCCTGCCGCTGATCGGCACGCTCGGCCTCTGGGCTGTCGCGGCCATCGGGTTGGGGGAGGGGTTGTTCGAGGGCGTGGCCATGCGCCGGATGGACCGGCAGGCGGCGGAGGCGCTGCGCCGGCGCCGCCGATCCGCCATCTGGACGCTGGGCGGCGCGCTCGCCGCGCTTGCGGCCGTGCCATTGCTCAACCTGCTGGTTCCGGTGCTGGGCGCGGCGGCGATGACGCATCTGCTGCATCGCGGCGACCGGACCGCGAAGCCCGTGAATTCCAGGTGATGAGTCGGTCGACAAAAGCAGGAAGCGGGGCTTGGCGCCGTTGTCTGAGCGCGCCCCCGCGTGTTAGCCGAAGGATGAGCACGGCATAGGGCGGGGTGCTTTCGGCAGCGGCGGGCAAACGCATCGGGGTAACCCGGGAAGCTCTCGCCAATGCGGTCTGGCTGCCGCCAGCATTCGACGCCGGGTGTTGAAGGGGGACGATTATGAATGTCTTTGGCCGCCGCCGGGACGAAAAGCCGGCTGCTGAAACAGCCGAACCCCAGCCAGCCACCGTGCCGACCAACCGCGACCCTGATCTGGGCGCGCCTCCGTTCCGATCCTCCAGGGATGCCTCCACCATGAGCCTCGCGCCCAAGCCCCCCGCGACCCCCCCCC